>JAGVPR010000218.1 GCA_020052115.1 Candidatus Eiseniibacteriota bacterium | reverse complement strand
CTCGCCGCGCTGGGCCGGCTCGTCGGACTCCTGGACGGCCGGGGTCTCGTCGCCGTCGCGCTCGGCGGGCTCGCGGGAAACCTCGCCGAGAGCGTGATCGTTGCATGGGGCGGCCGGCCGCCGGGGCATCAACTCCTCAATGCGATGAACACGCTCATCGGCGCCGCGGTGGCGATGACGATCTACGCGATCTCCTGAGGCCTCCGCGCAGCCCGCCGCGTTGACCTTCGTGCAGGCCTCTGATAGGCTCCGAAGTTTGAGAATGCTTCCTCCTTTCCACCCAGGAGCGTCAGACGCCATGAGCATGTCCCTCGAGCAGAAACTGAGTGATCGTTCGGCTCACCTCGGCGTGATCGGCCTCGGCTACGTCGGGCTCCCGCTGCTCGTCGAGTTCGCGCGCGCCGGCTTCAAGGCGATCGGCGTGGACGTGGATCCGGCCCGCTGCGCCAAGGTGAATGACGGCGTCTCCTACGTGAAGGACGTCCCCTCGAAGGAGCTGTCCGCCTTCGCCCGCGAGGGCCGCATCCGCGCCACGACGGACTTCGAGGTGCTCCGCGAGATGGACGGCGTCAACATCTGCGTGCCCACGCCGCTCCGCAAGAGCCGGGACCCGGACGTCTCCTACATCGTTGCCGCGGTCGACGAGATCGCTCCGCGGCTCCATCCGGGCCAGATCATCATCCTCGAGAGCACGACCTATCCCGGGACGACCGAGGAGCTGATCCTGCCGAAGCTGGAGGCCGAGGGGCTCACGGTGGGCCGCGATTTCTACCTGGCCTTCTCGCCGGAGCGTGTGGATCCCGGCAACCCGGTCTACCAGACCCGCAACATCCCGAAGGTCGTCGGGGGCGTGACGCCGGAGTGCACGCGCCTCGCGATGCTTCTCTACAAGCAGTGCCTCGACACGGTGGTGCCGGTCTCCTCCACACGGACGGCCGAGATGGTCAAGCTGCTGGAGAACACCTTCCGCAGCGTCAACATCGGCCTCGTGAACGAGCTGGCCCTCATGAGCGACAAGATGGGAATGGACGTCTGGGAGATCATTGACGCGGCCGCGACGAAGCCTTTCGGCTTCATGCCGTTCTATCCGGGCCCCGGCCTCGGCGGTCACTGCATCCCGGTGGATCCGTTCTACCTCTCCTGGAAAGCGCGCGCGTCGGGCTTCGAGGCGCGCTTCATCGAGCTGGCCGGGCAGGTCAACAGCCAGATGCCGTACTACGTCGCGGCGAGGGTCGCGAGGGCGCTCAACGGGGAGAAGAAGGCGGTCAACGGGTCGCGCATCCTCGTGGTGGGCGTGGCCTACAAGGCCGACATTGACGACGTGCGCGAATCCCCGTCCCTCGACATTCTGGAAATTCTCCGCGGACAGGGAGCCGAGGTGTCGTACCACGACCCGTACGTGCCGCAAGTGCGCACCGACCATCTTTCGCTCGCCGGCCAGCCTCTCACCGCGGAGAGTGTGAAGCGGGCCGACTGCGTCGTGGTGGCCACCGCGCACAGCGGCATTGACTACGACATGATCCTCCAGCATGCACCACTGATCGTTGACACGAGAAACGTGTACAAGGGCCGCCGCGACCCCCGGATCGCGCGCCTATAGACGACCGCGCGCTCTGCGCGATCAGGGAGGCGAAACGACTTGTCCGAGTATCTCGTGACCGGAGGAGCCGGCTTCATCGGCTCGCATATCGCGGGAGCGCTCCTCGCCCGCGGCGACGCGGTGCGCGTCCTCGACAATTTCTCGACGGGGCGACGCGAGAATCTCGACTTCGCGGAGGGCGGAAACCGCCTCCGGATCGTCAACGGGGACGTGCGGGATCCGCGCGCCGTCGAGGAGGTCGCCTCCGGGGTGGATGCGATCTTCCACGAAGCGGCTCTGCCCTCGGTGCAACGCTCGATCGATGACCCGGCCGCCAGCCACGCGGTGAACGCCGACGGCACGGTCATCGTCCTCGAAGCGGCGCGCAAGCTGGGCGTGCGGCGATTCATGTACGCCGGGTCGTCGTCGGTGTACGGCGACAACCCCTCGCTCCCGAAGTCCGAGGAGATGCTCCCGGCGCCGATGTCGCCCTACGCCGTCTCGAAACTGGTGGGGGAGTACTACTGCCAGGTGTACGCGCGCCTTTACGGCATCCAGACGGTGACGCTGCGTTACTTCAACGTCTTCGGCCCGCGCCAGGACCCGGACTCGCCGTATGCCGCCGTGGTGCCGCTGTTCATCGAGGCCCTCGCGGCCGGTCGCCGCCCGCTGATCTACGGCGACGGGCATCAGTCCCGCGATTTCACGTTCATTGACAACGTGGTGCGCGCGAACATCCTTGCGCTCGAGGCGCCCGGGCTCTCCGGCGAAGTACTCAACGTCGCGATGGGCGAGCGCGTCTCCCTTCTCGAGATGCTCGAGGTGCTCGAGCGGATCATGGGCCGGCCTGCGAATCCCGAGCACGCACCGGCCAGGGCCGGCGACGTGAAACACTCGTTGGCCGACATCGCCAGGGCCCGGCAGGTGCTGGGCTACGAACCGGGCGTCCGGATGGAGGAGGGGCTTCGACTCACCGTCACGCACGTCCTCGCAAGCCGTGACACGGGGAAGACGCGGTGACGCCGAGTCCGGTGGGCGTGGCGCTCGCGGGAGCCGGCGCCTGGGGAATGAACCTCGCGCGCAACTTCGCATCCCACCCGCAGAGCCGTCTCCTCTGGATCTGCGACGTGGACGAGGGGGCCCGCAGCCGGGCCGCGGCGAAACTGCCGGGGACACGCCCCGCAGGGAGCCTCGCTGAGGCGCTGGCTGATTCACATGTCGAGGCGGTGGTCGTTTCCTCCTCGGCGGCGGCGCATCACGCGCTCGCCCGTGAAGCTCTGATGTCGGGCCGGGACGTCTTCGTCGAGAAACCGATGACGCTGGCGGTGGACGAGGCCGAGGATCTCATCAGGCTGGCGGACAAGGGGAGCCGGATCCTCATGGTCGGCCACCTGCTCCTCTACCATCCGGCGGTGAGGAAGGTGAGGTCGCTGATCGAGGCCGGCGACCTGGGGGAACTCCGATACCTCTATTCGCAGCGCGTGAATCTCGGCACGATCCGCAAGGACGAGAACGCGCTCTGGAGCTTCGCCCCGCACGATATCTCCGTGATGAACCACTTCCTCGACGCCGTGCCCACCGACGTGAGCGCGCGCGGGGAGGCGTTCCTCCGCCCGGGGATCGTGGATGTCGCCTTCCTCAACATGCGCTACCCGGGCGGGCGAATGGCGAACATCCAGATCTCCTGGCTCGATCCGCACAAGATCCGTAAGTTCACGATCGTCGGAAGCCTCAAGATGGCGGTCTTCGACGACGTGGAGAGCACGGAGAAGATCCGTATCTACGACAAGGGCGTCGAGGGCGGCGGCGCGGTTTCGTACCAGGAATCGCTGACGCTCCGGTTCGGCGATATCCTGATCCCGAAGATCGAGATGGCCGAGCCGCTCCGCCTCGAGTGCGAGCATTTCCTGCGCTGCGTGCGGGAGCGGTCCCGTCCGCTGACGGACGGAAGGAAGGGCCTGGAGGTCGTGAAGGTGCTGGCGGCGGCGCAGCGCTCTCTGGAGCGCAACGGCGAGCCGGTGTCAATCTAGGTCATGGGCCTTCAGGGCCCGAGCAAACCAAGGAGCGATTCGCGATGGAGGCGCATGTGGATTCATCCGCCCGGGTCGGCGAGGGTACGAGCCTCGGGCGTTTCACCGTGATCGAGAAGAACGTCGTGATCGGCTGCAACTGCAAGATCGGTCATGGCGTCGTGCTCCATGAAGGCACGCGGATCGGCGACGACGTGCGCATTGACGATCACGCGGTGATCGGCAAGCAGCCGATGAGGGCCTCGATCAGCATCCTGAAGGAACGCCCTCCGGTGGCGCCGGCGACGATCGGCGACCGCGTTCTGGTCGGTACCGGAGTCGTTCTCTACGCCGGCTGCGAGATCGGCCCCCGCGTCCTCATCGCGGATCTCGCCACGGTCCGCGAGGACGTGACGATCGGCGAGGGCACGATCGTCGGCCGTGGCGTGAGCATCGAGAACCAGTGCTCCATCGGCCGCTTCTGCAAGCTGGAGACGGAGAGTTACATCACGGCGTACTCGAAGCTGGGGGACCGTGTCTTCGTCGCCCCCGGAGTGCTCACGTCGAACGACAATTACGTCGGGCGCACGGAGGAGCGGTTCAAGCACTTCAAGGGGGTGACCGTCGAGCGCGGCGGGCGCCTCGGCGTGGGCAGCGTCATCCTTCCTGGGATCACGATCGGCGCCGACACGCTCATCGCCGCGGGATCCGTCGTGACGACCGACGCGCCGTCCGGCCAGATCGTGCTCGGCACGCCCGCCAAGGCGTGGCGCCCGGTGCCCGAGGAGCAACTTCTCGACAATCAAGGGTGGAAGGAGTGACGGGAGGATGGCGATGAAGATCCCGCTTCTAGATCTCCAGGGGCAGTACGCGCCGCTTCGCGAGGAGGCGATGCGCCGGGTGGACGAGGTGCTCAAGAGCGGCAACTACATCCTTGGACCGTGGGTGAAGCGGCTCGAGGAGCGGATCGCCAAGCTCTGCGGGACGAAGCACGCGATCGCGTGCGCATCGGGCACGGACGCGCTGATCCTGTCGCTCAAGGCCATCGGCATCGGCCCGGGCGACGAGGTCATCGTGCCGACATTCACCTTCTTCGCGAGCGCCGGGGCTGTGAGCCACATCGGGGGCCGGCCGGTATTCGTGGACATCCTGCCCGACACCTACAACATGGATCCGAAGGCGGTCGAAGCCGCCCTGACGCCTCGCACGAAGGCGATCATGCCCGTGCACCTTTTCGGCCAGAGCGCGGACATGGAGCCGATCCTCGAGGTCGCCCGGAAGCGTTCGATCGCGGTCGTCGAGGACGCGGCGCAGTCGCTCGGGGCCCGCTGGCGCGACCGGCCGGCCGGCTCGATCGGGCGGGTCGGCTGCTTCTCGTTCTATCCGACGAAGAACCTCGGCGGTTACGGCGACGGCGGCATGATCACGACCAATGACGACGCGCTGGCGGATCTCATCCGCCGCCTGCGGGTCCACGGCGCGAAGCCGAAGTACTTCCACGCCATCGTCGGCATGAACAGCCGGCTCGATGAGATCCAGGCCACGCTGCTCGATCTCAAGCTGGACCACCTCGAGAGCTGGACCGCCGCGCGCCGCGCGAACGCGGCGTACTACGACCGCGAGTTGCGCGGCGGCCCGTTCGGCACGCCGGTCGTGAGGGAAGGGTGTTTCCACGTGTACAACCAGTACACGATCGCCGCGCTGGCTCGCGAATCCCTGATCGAGCACCTGAAGACAGCGGGCGTCGGCACGGGCATCTATTACCCGCTCTCGCTCCACCTCCAGGGGTGCTTCCAGGATCTGGGCTATCGCGAGGGAAGTTTTCCCGTCGCCGAGGAGGCGCAGAAGACATCGCTCTCGCTCCCGGTGTATCCGGAGCTCAAGCCGGAGGAGAAGGAGCATGTCGTGAAGAGCCTTCTCTCGTTCGTGGTTCGGGAGGGCCGCGCTTGAGCTAGACGGAACACCCGCCGCCGGGTTTCGCAAACCGACGGCTCCGAGTGCAGGCTGCAAAGCGGAGAGGCCCGTCCCTCCGGCGTCCGACGCGCCGGCGGGGGCGGGTCTTTTTGCGCAGGGGGCGCTACTCCTTCCCCCAGAGCGAGTTGGGCGCTCGGCCGGCGGCCGCGTCTAGGTCCGGCTCGACCGGCACGCCCTCTGCTCCAAACAGACTCGCCGATCCGAAAACGAGGAGGCCGCAACTTGCCGATCCAATGTCGTTTCTTTCGATGCCGCCTGCTCCGAGGCCTCCTCATCGCCCTCTCCAGCCTCTCCTTGGCTCCGGGAACGGCGCTCGCGGGCGGCGAGAGCGCCGCTGCCTTCCTGGCGATTGACGTCGGGGCGCGGGCTCTGGGGATGGGCGGCGCGTACGTGCCGCTCGCCGCCGATGAAACGTGCCTCTTCTGGAACCCCGCCGCCCTCTCGCGCATTGACGGGTCTTACTTCGGCGCGACGCACACCGAGTGGTACCAAGGCCTCCAGTTCGAATGGGCCGGAGGCGTGATGCCGGTGGGGGAGCGGTTCGGCGCCGGGATCGCGGCGACGCTTCTTCACAGCGCGCCGATCGCCGGGTACGACGAGTCCGGCCAGCCGACCGGGGATTTTACCGTTCGCGATCTGGCCGTGACGGCGGGCTGGGGCGTGGCGGTGACGCCGCACATCTCCGCCGGGGCGAACGTGAAGGGGATCCAGCAATCCATCGCGGGCGAGGACGTCACCGCGTTCGCCGGTGACGTGAGCGTGCTGGCCGATCTGCGGGGTTGGCGCTTTGGAGCTCTCGCGCGGAACATCGGCCCCCGGATATCTTACGGCGCGGATTCGTACCCGCTTCCTTTCGGTGTGATGCTCGGGGTCGTGCGTTCGCTCGACGAAAACTCCCTGCTCACCGCCGCGTTCGGCTCTGAGGCGGACGGCCGGAGGGAGGCGCGTTTCGGGGCGGAGTGGACCTGGAACCGGGTCCTCTCACTTCGTACAGGCTACCGGGCGAGCCTCGACGGGGACGATCCGACGGCCGGAGCGACGGCGGGGGCGGGATTCCGGCGGGCGGCCTGGTCGCTCGACTACGCTCTCACGCCGCACCGCGATCTCGGGTCGGCGCACCGTGTCTCCCTGTCGCTCCGATTCGGCGGCGCGCGGG
>JAGVPR010000051.1 GCA_020052115.1 Candidatus Eiseniibacteriota bacterium | reverse complement strand
GCCCGGCGCCGGGGGCGACCACGATCCGGTTCGCGCTTGGCGCACCGGCGAACGTGAGGGTCCAGCTCTTCGATGTCTCGGGCCGACTCCTCCGTGAGATGAATGCCGGGCGATGCGAGCGTGGAGGCGGCTCGGTTGCCTGGGATGGTCGCGACGGCGCAGGCCGCGCGGTTTCCTCCGGGATCGTTCTTTATCGCGTCGTCGCGGGCAGCGCCGAGGCGAGCGGGCGAATCGTTCTGATCCGCTAGGGAGCGACACGGGAGGAGCGATTCTCGGTTTGAGGACGCGGCGAGGCCGCGTCCAGCGAGGGTGGAACGAGAGGCCGGGGCGAGTGCTCCGGCCTCTCGCGCTCAGCGCGAGTTCATCTGCCAGATCGTCCCGTTGAGGAAGGCGGCGAAGCCGACCCAGGCAAGATACGGCAGCAGGAGCACACCGGAGGCGGGGCGCACTCTCCAGAACGCCACCACCGTGGCGAGGATGGCAACCCAGAGCACGCAGATCTCGACGAAAGCAGAGCCCGGGCGCCGCATGCCGAAGAAGAGAACCGACCACCCCACGTTCAGCACGAGCTGCGCCGCGAAGAGGGTGAGGGCCGATCGGACCGCTCCGGGGGCTTCCGGCTTCTGCATCCAGACCATCCAGAGCGCCACGCCCATCAGCGCGAAGATCGTCCGCCATGCGGTCGAGATGACCCACCCCTCCGGTGTCCAGTCCGGCTTCGCGAGGCGCTCGTACCAGATCGGCAGCGACGGATGCGTGAGAAGCGAGCCGGCCCACCCCGCGGCCAGACAGATAACGAGGCTCACCGTCAGCTTCAGGAGGGAACGGCCCAAGGTGCGCTCCTTCCGGCGCAGGGCGTCCGCGCCGAGCGGCTCGCGGGAGCCGCAGTAGGACGCAATCTAGACGAGTCGCCGGCGCGAGTCCACAGTGAATCCGAACGTAGGGAAGCGGTCCCTCAGCGCGCCGTCATCCGAAACCTCGCCGAAGCGAGCCCCAAGAGGCCGACGCCCATCGCGAAGAGAGCCAGGAACTGCGGCCAGAGCACATCGAGCCCGATCCCCTTCAAGAAGATGCCGCGCACGATGACGAGGAAGTGCCGCATCGGATTCAGCAAGGTGATCCACTGGAATACCGCGGGCATGCTGCTGACCGGGAACATGAAACCCGACAGTAGGATCGTCGGCATGAAGACGAGAAGGGCCGCCATGAACGCTTCCTGCTGCGTGTTCGAGACGGTCGAGACGAGCAGGCCGATGCCGAGTCCGGAGATCAGATAGAGCACACCGGCCGCGAGCAGTAGCGGCGGACTACCGCGAAACGGCACGCCGAACCAGAGGAGGGCGGCGGCCGTCACGATTGCGAGATCCACAAGGCCGATGATCGCGAACGGGATCGCCTTGCCCGCGATCAGCTCGCGTCCCGTGAGGGGGCTCACCATGAGTTGCTCGAGGGTGCCGATCTCTCGCTCCCGCACGACCGCCAGCGAGGTCAGCAGGAGGCAAACCAGGAACATGATGGCGCCGATCACCGCCGGAACGTTGTAGTTCCGGCTCGCAAGATCCGGATTGAACCAGGCCCGCGCGCGGAGGTCCACGGCCGGGCTCTCCTCCGCGCCTGTCGCGCGCGCCGATTGCTGCTGCACGATCCGCTCGGCGTAGGAGCGGACGATCGTTGCGGTGTTCGAGTTCGTCCCGTCGAGCAGGACTTGCACGCGGGCCTCGTCGCCGCCCCGCAGCGCGCGCGAGTAGCCGGCCGGGATCTCCAGGCCCACGGTCGCCCGGCCGTGGTCGAGGGCGCGCACGAGATCCCTCGAGCGCTCGGAGCCGCCGGCGAGCCTGAAATAGCCCGAGGCCGTGAACGCCTCGATCAGATCGCGCGAATCCCGCGAGCGGTCGTGATCCACGACAAACGTCGCCGTGCCGCGCACGTCCGTCGAGACGGCGTAACCGAAGAGGATGAGCTGCATCACCGGCGCCACGAAGATGACGCGCAGAAGCCCGCGGTTGCGGCGCACCTGCCGGAACTCCTTGATCACCATCTCGCGCACTCGCCGTGCGCCCCCGTTCGTGCTCATTCCAGGTCCTTCCGAAAGGCCTTCCAAGCGAGGGCGAGCCCGGCGATCGCGAACGCCACCATCAAGAGCCCCTGCCCGTAGAGCTCCGGCACGCCCACCCCCTTGAGGAAGATCCCGCGCGTCACGACGAGGAAGTATCGGGCGGGGATGAGATAGGTCACGATCCGTAGCGCCGGGGGCATGCCGTCGATCGAGAACATGAAGCCCGACAGAAGAAACGCCGGCAGAAAGGTGGCGACCATCGCCAGCTGCGTCGCGAGCACCTGGGAGCGCGTCACGGCCGAGATGAACATGCCGAATCCGAGCGCTCCGATCAGGAAGAACACCGAAAGCCCCGCGAGCAGGAGCAAGTTCCCGCGAAACGGCACGCCGAACACGAGCACACCCAGGATCGACGATACCGCGACGTCAACAAGGCCGATGGCAAGATAGGGGAGGAGCTTGCCGAGGATCAGCTCCGCGCGGGTCACCGGAGTGGCGGCCAGCTGCTCCATCGTGCCGCGCTCCCACTCCCGCGCGATCGTGAGCGATGTCAGCATCGCCGCGATGATCATCATGATGACCGCAATGAGCCCCGGGACGATCATGTTTCGGCTCGAGAGCTGCTCGTTGTACCAGACGCGGCACTCCGCGGAGGCCGCAGGCCACCCGGCCGCACCGGCGAGCCGCAGGCGCGATGAGGTGGTTTGCACGACCGCCTGCGCATAGGCGAGCGCGATTCCGGCGGTGTTCGCATCGCTTCCGTCCACGATCGCTTGGACGGGCGCGGCTCGCCCACCGTTCAGCGCTTCGGCGAAGTCCGGGGGGATCACGAGCGCGATCCGGATGGATCCCCGGTCGAGCAGTCCATCAACCTCCGCCGTTCGCTCCCGCTCCGCGACCACCGTGAAGTAGCCGGAGGAACGGAAAGCGTCGCGGAGCGCGCGGCTCGGTGCCGAGCCGTCCATGTCCACGACGGCCATCCGGATGTCGCGCACGTCCCAGGTGATCGCGTAGCCGAAGAGCACGAGCAGGAGCGCCGGCAGAAGAAACGCCAACGCGAGACTGCGCACGTCCCTTCGGATCTGGAGGATCTCCTTCCGCGCGACGGCCCGAAGCCTCATGACGTTCAGCACGGCGGTCAGTCCTCCCGCGCGCCGCCGGCGTCGCGGACGAGCGAGATGAAGACGTCCTCGAGCGACGGCTCGACCATCTCGAGCCGATTCTCGCGGCCCTCGAGGATCGGCTCACGATGAGCGGCGCGCAACCCTGCGGGCGTGTCGAGGGCGATGAGGCGCCCGCGGTTCATGAGCGCCAGGCGGTTGCAGTACTCGGCCTCCTCCATGTAGTGCGTCGTGACGAAGACGGTCGTCCCTGCATCGGCCAGCGAGTAGATCAGGTCCCAGAAGTTACGCCGCGAGATCGGATCCACGCCGGAGGTCGGCTCGTCGAGAAAGAGGATCGGCGGCTCGTGCAAGACCGCGCACCCCAGCGCCAGGCGCTGCTTCCACCCCAGGGACAGCTCACCCGTGAGCCGGCGGCGGTGTTCGCCGAGCCCGGCCATCGAGAGCACCCAGTCGCGGCGCGCGGCGCGCCGTTCGGACGCGACGCCGTAGAGCCCCGCGAAGAAGGAGATGTTCTCTTCGACAGTGAGATCGGCGTAGAGGGAGAAGAGCTGAGACATATAGCCGATGCGCCGCTTGATCTCCCGGGTCTCCCGCATGACGTCGAAGCCCGCCACCTCGCCGCGGCCGGAGGTCGGCCGGAGCAGTCCGGCGAGGATCTTGATCGTCGTTGTCTTGCCGGCGCCGTTCGGGCCGAGGAATCCGAAGACCTCGCCGGGGTGCACTTCGAAGGAGACATCCTCGACGGCCCTGAACGCGCCGAACGACTTCGACAGACGCTCGATCCGCACGGCCGGCTTCGGGCTCACGACATCCTCGTTCCGGCAGTCCGCTCGACGAAGACGTCCTCGAGCGACGGTTCCGCGGGCCGCGCGTCGCGCACCGCGAATCCGGATGCGCCGAGCGCCGCCTCGAGTGGTCCGCAGAGTCGCTCGGCGTCCTCCACGATGAG
>JAGVPR010000262.1 GCA_020052115.1 Candidatus Eiseniibacteriota bacterium | reverse complement strand
GCCGGGGGCGGTTTGCCGCACGATCTCCGCGCCGGCGCTCGCAGACCCGCTGGAGGCGACACAGCGTCCCTGGAGATCGAAGATGTCCAGGACGCTTGCCGCCGCCGGCTCCACGACGAAGCGGACCTCCCGGCTCGCCGGCTGCGGCGACGCGAGGAGCCGGATCGGCGGGGTCGGCATGCTCTCGCCGGCGTGGAGAAGGGTGGAGCGATAGAACGCGCGCGCTTCTTCGAAGCGCGTGAGCACGTGCTGGCGTGCGTCATCGCTCGGCCAATTCCCCCGCCGCTCGGCGAGTACTTGCAGAGAGTCGATCCACGCCACGAAACGCTCCGAGTCTTGCGCACTTCGGATCAGCTCGCCGTCCAGCTCCACGTAGATCGGGCCCGTGTGGGCGAAGAGCGTGGTGCTCGAGGCGTGCGGGATCGTCGAGAAGCCGCTCACACGGAGCGCGATCCATGAGCTCTCGCCGATCGTCATCGTCGTCGTGATGTCGGCGACCGTTGACCCGTCGGGACCGGGGACCAGCTGGAAAGAGCCGGCGGGTTCGCCGTTTCGCACGAGCGTCGCCCCCGACAGCGCGAGCGGACAGAGGATCCGGAAGTGCACCTGCACTTCGGCTTCGGGTCCGGAGAGCGGCAGCACGCTCCCGGCCTGGGCCCCGTTCACGGTGAAGATCGGGATGAGCGGGTAGTTGCTGACGAAGCACTTGCCGGCCCGGAGGCCGCGCACCCACTTCGCCGGATCGTGAGGCGACGGCGGAAACTCCTTCACGTAAACGCGGTAGCCGCCCGGGGGTCTCTCGTCGTACTGGTTCGTGACCGCGTCGGTGCCCGCGGAAGGCGGCAGGCGCAATCCGCAGTTGAGCAGCGAGTACCAGTCGGACGTCTGAACGCCGCCGACGTTCGAGTAGCTGCAGACGTCAACGGCATCGAGCGCGCCGAGCGCGGCCATCACCGGAAGCTCGCGACCCAGGCCGAGGTCGGGCCAGCCGTCCTCACCGAAGAAGTCGCCGCCCGTCCACGGGTGAGAGAGCACCATGCCCTGGTCGTCCGACGGATTCCACTCCGTCCGCATGTCGGTGAGCAGAGGATAGGCGGCTTCCGCCGGCGGCTCGCAGCACTCGTATCCGATTGACGATTCGAGCCCCAGGAGCGAGACGTGGCCGTACGCCTGGTTTCTGTACTCGGTCGAGTAGTACACCGCCGTCTCGGCCGTGGAGACGGCGTGCGGCGCTCCGGTGAACTCGTATTCCTGGTCGAGGCACCAGACCATCGCCAGATCTTCCGCGCGCCCGATGTCGTGCATCTGGGCGGGGGTGATGAGGTATTCGAGATTGGGGTGGCGCGTGTGCACGTGCACGTCGCCG
Source organism: Candidatus Eiseniibacteriota bacterium (assembly GCA_020052115.1). GTDB lineage: Bacteria > Eisenbacteria > RBG-16-71-46 > JAGVPR01 > JAGVPR01 > JAGVPR01. The sequence continues at coordinate 6,220 of JAGVPR010000262.1, read as the reverse complement.
CTGTACCAGCCCTGGTTGCGGACATCGAACGGCTTCCCCATCGTCACCGTGAGGGTGGTGTCCGCCGGGAGGTCCATCGAGAGCTCGACGGGCCGCCATTCGAAGCCCTTGCCGATCGTGATGTTGGTGGGGCCGGGGGGAAGCGACATGTCGAAGCTGCCGTCGGCGTAGAAATAGCCTCGCATGGTGCCGCCCGGATTGTGGCTGAGGAGGAGAGCATCGAGGCCGCGCGGATATGGCTGGTCCTCCGCGTCGCGCACGTGGACGCGCACGGGGAGGGGATTCTGGAACGAATCCTGGACCTGGACGTGGACGGAGACGTTCGTGGGCGGCGTCGCGCCGGCGGTGAAGCCGAAGGCGAGCACCGGGAGAAAACGGACGGCGCGCACAAATCGCCGGAAACGGCTCATGACCGGGCCGAGCCGCTCGGCGAACCCCGCCAGCGACGGGGCATCCCGCTGTGCAGGATCGAAAGCACGTGACCGCATGGCCCCAAGCACCTCGACGATCGCTGCTCGCGAAACGGGCAATTCATCACGGAAGCAAATGAGCGCGGTGAGCATACCGCGCCGGCAGGGGAGGATCAAGGCGCGGAGGGCGCGTGGAGGGCCGCGCGTCGCCAAGCCGGATTCGCGGACGAAGCGGTCACCGGGCAAGACGGCAACTTCAAGAGACCAACGGATCCCGTGTTCGTCGGCGCGCGGAATGTCGCGTACGCCGCATTTCGTGGTTTCGCCGGGGCGTGGCTGGGAATAATCTGGAGGCCAGATCTTGCCGTGCTTGCATCGCCGTCTATGAGAGCGCTTCCTCGTCACCCAACTCGACTAACAGGAGAAACCGCCATGACCCGCGCCTTCACACTGTTCGTACTCGCGGCCGCTCTTGCGGGCTTCGCCCAGAGCGCTCTCGCATCGCCGATCACTTACGTCGCGATCCTGGACGGCCCCAGCGAGAGCCCTGCCAATGCGTCGCCGGGGACCGGATTCGCGCAGGTTGACATTGACATCGTCGCGCACCAGATGAGGGTCCAGGCGACGTTCCAGGACCTGCTCGGGATCACGACCGCTTCTCACATCCACGCTGCCACGGCGCTGCCGGGCACGGGGACCGCGGGAGTCGCCACGCAGACCCCGTCGTTTATTGGATTCCCGCTGGGAGTGACGAGCGGATTCTTCGATCAGACGTTCGACACGAGCCTGGCTTCGACTTACAGGGCGGCTTACATCACCGCCAACGGCGGCACGCCGGCCGGCGCCGAGGCGGCGCTCGCGGCGAGCATGGCGGCGGGTACCGCGTATTTCAACATCCACACGAATTTGTTCCCCGCCGGCGAGATCCGTGGATTCCTCGTGCAGCCGGTCCCCGAGCCGGCGAGCCTCAGTCTCCTTGCCCTCGGCGGGCTTGGACTCCTCTTCTCTAAGCGTAGAAAGTCCTAGAGACACGCCTCGAAGCCCCGCTCTCCTGACGGGCTCTCCGGTCGCAGACCGGGGGGCCCGTCGAGCGTGGCGCGAGACGGATTCTTGAATTTCCCCGGCTCCGTGTGCTAACCTTCCACCGATTCATGTCCATGAGCCTTTAACCCGGCCCCGCGAGGCCGGGAAGGACCGTCTCGATGTCGAACCGAATCGCCGCGCTTTCGATGGACCGCGCCCAGACGGGGTGCCGGTCTTTTTTTCTGCCCTGCGGAACCGGCCGCGCGGCCGGTTCGCGATGGGGAATCGTGCGGGGGCGGCGGGCGCCGTCGCCCCGGGGAGAGGCCCAGGGGAGCGGAGACTGATGGAGCTCTTCAAGGAGAAGGCCGAAATCGTTGACGCGCTCGAGATGCGGCGCATGATCACGCGTCTCGCCCACGAGATCGTGGAGCGGAACAAGGGGACGAGCGAGCTGGTTCTCGTCGGGATCCGTCGCCGCGGCGTGCCGCTCGCGAGACGGATCCAGGACCGCATCCGCGAGTTCGAGCAGGCGGAGGTGCCGCTCGGCATGCTCGACATCACGCTCTACCGCGACGATCTCAAGACGATCTCCACGCAGCCCGTCGTCGGCAGCACGGAGATCCCCTTCGAGATTGACGACAAGGTCGTGGTCCTCGTGGATGACGTGCTCTACACGGGCCGGACGGTTCGCGCGGCGATGGACGAGATCGTTGATTTCGGCCGCCCGCGCGCCATCCACCTCGCCGTGCTCATAGACCGCGGGCACCGCGAGCTGCCGATCCGGGCGGATTACGTCGGAAAAAACGTCCCGACCTCCCGCCGCGAGATCGTCGCGGTGCGCGTGGAGGAGATAGACGGGCGGGACGGAGTGGCCATCGGCGAGGGGCCGGAATGACGCGGCCGGGAGGCGGTTCATGAGAACGCGCAAGGACCTGCTCGGTCTCGAGGATCTCACCCGGGAGGAGATCCTCGAGGTGCTGGACACGGCCGAATCCATGCTCGAGATCCTCGAACGGCCGATCAAGAAGGTGCCGACGCTCCGCGGCATCACGGTCGCGAATCTCTTCTTCGAGCCGAGCACGCGCACGCGCGTTTCCTTCGAGCTCGCCGAGAAGCGGCTATCCGCCGACTCGGTGAATTTTCAGAGCACGGGCAGCTCCGTCTCGAAGGGCGAGACGTTGAAGGACACGGCGCGCAACATCGAGGCGATGCGGGTGGACATGGTGGTGATCCGCCACGGGTCGGCCGGGGCGCCGCACTTCCTTGGAAGAAATCTCCAGGCGGGCGTCATCAACGCCGGAGACGGAGCGCACGAGCATCCGACCCAGGGACTCCTCGACCTGTTCACCGTGCGGCGGCATCTGGGGCGGGTCGAGGGGCTCCGCGTGGCGCTCCTCGGCGACATCGCGCACAGCCGTGTCGCGCGGTCGAACCTCTGGGGGCTTCGCAAGCTCGGCGCCTCGGTGGTCGTCTGCGGTCCCGCCACGCTGCTCCCGGCGGAGGTGGAGCGTCTCGGAGTGGAGGTGGCGCCGACGGTGGAGGAAGCGGTGGACGGCGCGGATGTCGTGAACGTGCTGCGCCTCCAGCTCGAGCGGCAGACCAGCTCGCTCATCCCCTCGATCCGCGAGTACGCGCGGCTGTTCGGCCTGACGCGCGAGCGGCTCGCTCTGGCGAAGCCCACCGCGCTCGTCATGCACCCCGGCCCGATGAACCGCGGCGTCGAGATCGCCCATGACGTGGCCGACGGGACCCGCTCGGTGATCTTGGACCAGGTGACGAACGGGGTGGCCGTGCGCATGGCCGTCCTCTATCTGCTCCTGGCGGAGAAGCGTTCGGAGGCCGGCACGGCGCTGGAGAGGACGGCGTGATGCGAGGATCGAAACGGGATCCGGAGGCGGCGATGGAAATGGCCCGGGAGAACGCGCTCTACCTTCGGGGTGGAACCGTGGTGGACCCGCAGGGCGGGCATCATGGGGAGATGGACCTGCTCCTGGCCGACGGCCGGGTGGCCGGCATCGGAAACGTGCGGCCGCCGGCGGGCGCCGTGGAGGTCAATGTCCGCGGGCTGGTCGTGGCTCCGGGCTTCATTGACATGCACGTCCATCTGAGGGAGCCGGGGCGCGAGGACAAGGAGACGATCGCGAGCGGCACGCGCGCCGCGGCGGCCGGAGGCTTCACGGCCGTGGCCTGCATGCCGAATACCGATCCTCCGCTGGACACGCGGAGCACCGTGGAGCTGGTGCTCCGCGAGGCGTCGCGCCGCGCGGTGACACGCGTGTACCCGATCGCGGCGGTCACGCAGGGCCGCAAGGGGAAGATCATCACGGAGATGGGCGAGCTTCGCGAGGCGGGGGCCGTGGCCGTGAGTGACGACGGAGACTGGGTCGCGGACGGGCACGTCATGCGCCGTGCGCTGGAGTACGCCAGGATGGTCGGCCTGCCGGTGATCTCGCATGCGGAGGATCCGTTGCTCCGGGGCTGCGGGGTCATGCACGAAGGATACTGGTCCACGGTGCTGGGGCTTCGCGGAATCCCCGCGGCGGCGGAGGATGTCGCCGTGGCCCGCGACATCGCGCTGGCGCGGCTCACGGGGGCACGTCTTCACATCGCGCATATCTCCACGGCCGGGGCCGTTGATCTCGTCCGCCGCGCCCGCGCCGAGGGCCTCGAAGTGACCGCGGAGGCCGCGCCACACCATTTCACTCTGACGGACGAGGCGGTCCGCGGCTACAACGCCAATACTCGGATGAGCCCCCCGCTGCGAAGCGAGGCGGATCGGGACGCCGTGCGCGAGGGGCTTCGCGACGGCACGATCGGCGTGATCGCCACCGACCATGCGCCGCACACCGAGACGGAGAAGGATGTGGAGTTCGACGCGGCCCCGAACGGCATCATCGGTCTGGAGACGGCCGTCGGACTGGCGCTCACGGAGCTCGTGCGAACGAAGATCCTGGATCTGGAGACCCTTGTGCTCCGGATGAGCGCGGGTCCCGCCGCGGTTCTCGGCGTGCCCGGGGGGACGCTGGCTCCGGGGTCGCCGGCCGATGTCACGGTCCTCGATCTCGGCGCGGAGTGGACCGTGCGGCCCGAGGAGTCCTGCTCCCTCTCCCGCAACACGCCCTTCGGCGGCCGGCGGCTCGTCGGCCGGCCCGTCATCACCATCGTCGGCGGCCGCGTCGTCCACTCCGCTAGAATGGAATCGGGAGCGACTGCCGCCGTAGAATCCGCGAGACCCTAGCCGCCGCCGAGGAGAGAGAGTGCGTCGCTTCGTCCTGGCAGTTCTGGTGGTCGCCTGCTCCGCCTCCGGCGGCTGCGCTTACTACAACGCGTTCTACCTTGCGAAGAAGTACTACAAGGACGCGAACGACAGGCAGTTGAAGTCCGCTTCGGACAAGGTCCCGCCCGAGGTCGCGACACTCTACGACAAGTCCATCACGATGTCGGCGAAGGTCATCACCAGGCACGGACACTCGCGCTGGGTGGATGACGCGATCTACCTCATGGGACTCTCGCTGCTCGGCAAGAGGGATTACGACGGCGCACTGAAGAAGTTCGAGGAGCTTCCGGCGAACTATCCGAAGAGCAATCTGGTCCCCGACGCCGTCTTCATGTCGGGCATCTGCTATCAGAAGAAGCGCAACTTCGCGCAGGCCAACTCCGTTTTCGACGACGTGCTGCGCAACTACCCGAAGTTCCCCCGCCGGGACGAGGTGCTTCTCATCGTCGCGCGAGGCGCGGCCGAGGAGAAGCGCGCGCCGGAGGCGATCGCCACGTATCGTGAACTCGTGCGGCTCTTCGAGGACAGCTCCTTCCGCGACGAGGCGTATCTCGAGATGGGCGACCTGTACCTCGAGGCGGAGCAGCCCGACAGCGCCCGCATGGCCTACGAAGAGGGCGTGCGCGCGGCCGGCGAAGGCGATGTGAAGGCGAGGGCGATGCTCAAGCTGGCCCGCGCACTGTCGCGCGAGGGGCGGGCGGAGGAAGCCGAGCGGACGGGGCTCAAGGCGCTCACCGTAACGAAGACGCCCGAAGTGCTCGCCGAGGTGCGCCTGGAGATCGGGGCGACGCTCCAGGAGGCGGGCCGATACGACGACGCGATCCGTGCTTTCCAGCAGGTCGTGGATCTCCACGTGCGCTCGGCGGCGGCGGCGCAGGCGCAGTTCCAGATCGGGTACATCCATGAGGTATACCGCCGCGACGCGGCGGCCGCTCGCGACGCGTACGACAAGGTCAAGGGGCAGGGGGTGAAGTCGGCCTTCGTGGAGCAGGCGGCGCTTCGCAGTGGAAACCTCGAGAAGATGGAGCAGTTCACGCAGACGCTCGCGGGCTCCGGCAACGAGGCGGCGGCGGCGGCGTTCAAGCTGGCGGAACTCAACTTCTTCCAGTTCGGTGAGCCGGATTCCGCGCTCAAGTTGTACGCGAGCGTGGAGAACGACTTCGCGGCGAGCCCCTTCGCGCCGAGGGCGGCCTTCGCGCGCGCGTGGATCCTGCACGAGGTGGTGAAGGACACGGCCACCGCCCTCGTGGAGTACGGGCGGATCGTGGATACTTATCCGCGCTCCGAGGCCGCCGTCAAGGCCCGCGAGGTGCTGGGCCTGCCCGCCGTCTTCTTCGAACCCGACACGCTCGCGGCTGCGGACTCTACGTCGGCCGACTCGCTGGCCGCGGCGGACTCGACAGCAACGGCGGACTCGACCGGGGCGGTCAGAGACTCGACGGGGGCGGATTCGAGTTCCGCGCGCCCGTCGGAGAGGGCGTTCGCGCCGGACACCACCGGCGCGGCGACG
>JAGVPR010000237.1 GCA_020052115.1 Candidatus Eiseniibacteriota bacterium | reverse complement strand
TGGCGCCCGCGGCCCGCGCAGCACGCGCCCGCGGGATCCGAACGCGGACTCTCGGCGCCGCCGCGGCGATCATCATCCTGGCGCTTCTCGCTTTCGTGTTCCTTCGCGGGCGGCTCACCTGGCTCGGCGGGGCCCCCGAGAGGACGGCTCTGGCCGTTCTCTACTTCACGAACCTCTCCGACGATCGCTCCCTCGACTGGCTCGATCGGGGCCTGACAGAGATGCTGACGACGAACCTCGCGCAGGTGCAGGGACTGGACGTGCTCTCGACCGAGAGGATCCTCGGCGCGCTGCAGCGAATGGGTCGCGCCGACCGCTCCGCGCTCACGCCGGGGATCGCCTTGGAAGTGGCGCAGCAGGCGGGCGCAGGCGCCTTCGTCACCGGCGCGCTCCTCAGGGTGCCGCCCGCCGGTCTCCGGCTCGATGTGCGTGTCCAGGATGCCGATGGCGGGCAGATCCTCTTCTCGGACAAGCTCGAAGGCCCTGATGTCAACAGCGTGTTCTCGCTGGTGGATGCGCTCACCGCGCGCATCGCCGAGCGCTTCGGGACTTCGAAGGTCCCGGCCGGCGATGGGCCTTCGATCGAGGAGACGGCCACGTCGAACCTCGAAGCGTACAGGCATTACCAGATCGGACGGGAGCACGCGGGCCGCTTCCTGACGAATGACGCGGCCGCGGAGTTCGAGGAGGCCGTACGTCTCGATCCCGAGTTCGCGATGGCGTACCGCGAGCTGGCGGCCGTCTACGACTTCCAGGGGGACGGGCGCCGGGCGGAGCTGATGCTGCGGCGAGTCGAGCAGCTTCAGGAAAGGCTGCCGCGGCTCGAGAAGCTCAAGTTCCAAGCAGAGCAGAAGAGCCGGTCCCTGGATCCGGCGGGCTCGGCGCTCCTTTTCGAGGCCGTCCTGCGCGAATACCCTCGCGACATTGACGCGCGAATCGTCCTGCGAACGATCCACGAAAGCCAGGAGCAGTTCGACCGGTCCATCGCGGTGCTCCAGGGCGGTCTCGATCTCGACCCGAATGACGAGGTCCTGCTCAATCTGCTCTGTTACTCGCTCGCGGCTTCGGGAAACCTCCAGTCGGCACTCGATACTAACGATCGCTATCTGGCCCTCCGCCCCGGCGACCCGAACCCGTGGGACACCCGGGGGGACATCTTCTACCAATGCGAACGCCTCGATGAGGCAGTCGCGGCGTATCGCAAGGTGCTGGAGGTGCGGCCGGACTTCCAGGATGGTCTCGAGTGGCTCAAGATCGCGATCTGCCGGGACGAGCAGGGCCATCGCGCCGAGGCGGAGTCCCTCTTCGCCGAGTACGAGAGGCGCACGAGCGATCTCTCCCGTCTCTACATGCCCCTCTTCCAGGCGCAGTTCGACGAGCAGGTCGGGGACCTCGCCGCCGCCGGGGCCCACTTGCGAGAGGGAGTGCGGCAACTCTCCGCCGCCGGACAGAACGAGGCCGCTCGCGACGTGCTGATAAGCATCGTGTTCGAACTCACACTGCAGGGCAAGACGGCCGAGTTGGAGGCCTACGTCGCCACGCTCGAGCTGGGAGGCGAGGAGAAGATCGGGATCGCCCTCGTCGAGTCCATCCGCGGGCGCACGGGCGAAGTCGCGAAGGCGTTGGCCGAATACGCGGCGGACCGGCCCTGGCTGGGAGCAAAGGAGATGGAGAGAACGCGGGCGGAGGTCGCGGCCATCGCCGCATTGCTTCGCGAGGACGGGCCCGGCGCCCTCGCCGCGATCGGCGTTCTGCCTCCATCGAGAAGGCTGCCGCCGATCCGCGGCTGGGCACAGGTGCTGGCCGGTGACTACGCGGCCGCCGAGCCGACGCTCCTCCGGGCGCTTCGCGAGGAGCGCTGGATCATGATCAACTTCAACGTCCTGAGCGAACGCTCTCCGCTTCGGTCGGCGCTCTTGCACTGTCTCCTCGCTCGGGCCTACGAAGGCCAGGGACGGCACGATCAAGCGCAGACCGAGTACAGGAAGTTCCTGTCGTACTTCCCCGGAGACCGCTCACCTCTGCCGCAGGTGGCTGAGGCGCGCAAAGCGCTCGCGCGAGTCTCCTAGGCGCGCCAGAAGGACAGTCTTGCATCCCAAATAGCCCGCGGGCGGCCTCTCCGCCCCGGCCGACCCGGAGGTGCCGAGCGGTGAGACCCCTCATGAGATTCTTGGACGACGCCCTGATCGAGCGGATCGTCGGCGAGGCCCGCGACGTGCTGTGCCGCCTCGGCATCGAGGTCCACAACGACACCGCCGTGTCCTTGCTCGCCGAACACGGGGCTGTCGTGGAAGCCGGCACCCGCCGCGTGCTCCTGACCGAGGCGCTCATCAGCCGGGCCCTAGCGACCGCTCCCCGCACCTTCCGGCTCTTCGATGCGCTCGGCGAGCCGACGCACGATTTCTCCGAGGGCCGCGTGCATTTCACGCCCGGCTCGGCGGCGATCCATATTCTCGATCACGGCTCGAAGACGATGCGTCCTCCCGTCACCGCCGATTACGTGCGCTACGCGAAGCTCGTGGGCCGATTGCCGCACATCGCGGCGCAGAGCACGGCGATGATCGCCGCCGACGTGCCCGCGGGAATACAGGACAGCTACCGCCTCTATCTGAGCCTTCTCTACGGCGAGAAACCGGTCGTCACCGGCGCCTTCACGATCCCGTCGTTCGAGGTCATGAAGGACTTTCAGATCGCCGTGCGCGGTTCGGCCGCGGCGCTTCGCGAGAAGCCGCTCACGATCTTCTCCTGTTGCCCGACGGCGCCCCTCAAGTGGAGCGATGTAACGTCGCAGAACCTGCTCGACTGCGCGCGATACGGCATCCCGGTCGAGTACATCTCGATGCCGCTCTCGGGATTCGTCGCGCCGGTCACGATCGTCGGCTCCCTCGTGCAGCACACGGCCGAGACGCTGAGCGGGATCGTCATGACCCAGCTGGCCGCGCCCGGCGCGCCGGCCCTCTACGGCGGCTCCCCGGCGGCGTTCGATGTGCGCTACGAAACGACGCCCATGGGCGCGATCGAAACGCAGATGATGGATTGCGCGTACGCCGAGATCGGCCGGCATCTCGGGCTTCCGACGCAGGCCTACATCGCCCTGAGCGACGCGAAGCTGCTCGACGCCCAGGCGGGTCTAGAGACCGCGATGGGCGCCACGCTCGCCGCACTCGCGGGCATCAACAGCATCTCGGGACCCGGCATGCTCAACTTCGAGAGCTGCCAGAGCCTCGAGAAACTCGTCCTCGACAACGAAATCTGCGGCATGACCCTGAGGCTCGCTCGCGGGATAGAGCCCGCGGAGGATTTCCCGGCGCTGCCGAGGTTCCAGGAACTCGTCGCCCAGGGGCATCTGCTCATCTCGAAACACACGCGCCGCTACTTGCGCGATCAGCACTATATCCCGGGACCGGTGATAGATCGCGCCAACGGGCCGCGCTGGCTCGAGGAGGGTGGGCTCACGCTCGGCGAGCGGGCCCACCGTGAAGTGGAGCGGCTCCTCGCGGCACACGTTCCGTCCCGGTTGAACCGATCCGTGAAGGACGAGCTGACGCGCCTCATGCAGGCCGAGGCGCAGCGACACGGCATGGAGACGCTTCCGCGACAAGAGCCATGAGACAAGCGGTCAACATCAGCGCGGCCGACGTGATCCCGGAGCCGGAAGCGGTCCTTCGGGGCCTCAGCGTGCCGGAGGGTGTGGCTGCCGACCTTCGATTCCAGCGGCTCCTGCGCGCCGCTCTTGACATCCTCACGGCCCGCAGCTGCCCGGCGGGCCTCTTCGGCGAGATCGCCGCCGACGAATTCGGCTACGTCTATGGCGGCAGCGGATCGAACGACCCGGATACGCCGTTGCACCACATCTACCCGAAGGCCACCGGCCTCGCGCTCTTCGCCGTGACACTCGGCCGGGAGGTGAGCCGCGAGATTGATTATCTGTTCCACGTGCGCGAGTTCGCGCTGGCCACGATCCTGGACGCGGCGGCATCGCAGGCGGCGGAACTCGCAGGGGACGCGGTCGAGCGCGAGTTCGCAGCCGTCCTGGCGGCGAATGGGCTCTTCCAAGGGGAGACCCGGCTCCTTCGTTACAGCCCCGGCTACTGCGGATGGCACATGAGCGGGCAGCGGGCCCTCTTCGACAGGCTGCGGCCCGACGAGATCGGCATCACGCTCCGCGAGAGCTTTCTCATGGAGCCCTTGAAGTCCATGTCGGGCGTCATCGCGGCGGGGCCGGCGGCCATCCACGATTTCGAGGACGTGTTTCCTTGCTGTGCGGGCTGCGAGAACCCCACCTGCCGGGAGAGAATCCGGCGGGCGCTCTCGGGCTGACACCATTGGGTGTTACGACGCGCCGCTCAGGCGGCGGGCGGGAAGGGACGGTACGATGGACATCCTGAGCCGGATCGCGCAGGAACTGGAAGCCGGTGAGGACGAGCGGGTCGCCGAGCTGACGCGCGAGGCGATCGCGCAGAATCTGGCTCCGAAGGAGATCCTCGACCGGGGGCTCCTCGCCGGCATGAACGTCGTCGGCGAGAAGTTCCGCGCGCACGAGGTCTTCCTGCCCGACGTGCTCCTCGCGGCGAAGGCGATGTACGCGGGGCTCGATCTCTTGAAACCGCTCCTCATTCGAGATGGCGTTCCCCCCGCGGGGAAGATCATCCTCGGGACGGTTCAAGGCGACCTGCACGACATCGGAAAGAACCTCGTCGGCATCATGCTGAAGGGCGCCGGGTTCGAGGTCATAGATCTCGGGCACGACGTCCCGCCCGCGCGCTTCATTGACGCCGCCACGGAGAACGGGGCGGACTTGATCGGCATGTCCACCCTTCTCACGACGACCATGCCCGTCATGCGCCAGGTCGTCGCGATGATCGAGGAGCGGGGGCTCCGCGGGAAGATCCGCACGATCGTCGGCGGCGCCCCGGTCACGGCCGAGTACGCGCGAGAGATCGGGGCCGACGCCTACAGCTTCGACGGATCGCATGCGGTGGAACGAGTGAAGCGGCTCATGGCGGAGGCATGAAGTGACCGCGGAGCCGCGCGGCATCCTCGAACGCATCGCCGCCGGCGAGACGCTCGTCGGAGACGGCGCCCTGGGCTCACTCCTGCTCGCGAGGGGGCTGGCCCCGGGCGAATGCCCCGAGTCGTGGAACCTGTCGCGCCCGGAGGTGATCGAGGAGATCGCCTCTCTCTATCGAGAGGCCGGCGCGGACATCCTCCAGACGAACACCTTCGGCGCCTCGCCGATGAAGCTCGCGCGCCACGGGCTCGCCGAGCGTACCGAGGAGATCAATCGCCTCGCCGTCGAGATCGCGCGTCGCGCGGCCGCGGGGCGCGCGTTCGTCTGCGCCTCGTGCGGCCCGAGCGCGAGACTCCTCAAGCCCTACGGAGACGCCGATCCCCAGGAGGTCCTCGAGAGCTTCGAGCGCCAGGCCCGCATTCTCATCGAAGCGGGCGTACAGGCGTTCTGCGTCGAAACGATGACCGATCTCGCGGAGGCCGTGCTCGCCGTCAAGGCCGCGAAGTCGGTCTCACCGTCCACGCCCGTCATGGCGACGATGACCTTCGACCGGACGCCCCGCGGGTTCTTCACGATCATGGGAAACGATGTGCCCTCCTCCGCCGCCGGGCTGGCGGACGCCGGCGCGGACATCGTCGGCTCCAACTGCGGCAACGGCATCGAGAACATGGTCGAGATCGCGCGCGAGTTCCGGCGCTCGACGCGGCTTCCCGTGCTCATCCAGTCGAACGCCGGACTGCCGGAGATCGTCGCGGGCCAGGCGGTCTACTCCGAGACGCCGGAGTTCATGGCGGGGAAAGCCCGAGACCTGATCGAGGCCGGCGTCTCGATCATCGGCGGCTGCTGCGGGACCACACCCGAGCATGTGAGGGCGATGCGGCGGGCCGTTGACGCGTCCCTTCCGGCGGCTTGAAGCGATGCGCGAAGTGCCGGGGGCCGGACTCGAACCGGCATGGGCCGTGAGGCCCAGCAGATTTTAAGTCTGCCGCGGATACCTGTTTCGCCACCCCGGCGCGCGTCGCGGAGCCGGCGGCCCCGCGCGGCCGAGTCATTGTAGCGCCGACGGCGCATACCAGGCCATGAAACCCGGGAGGATGGACAGAATGAAGAGAGCCGGAATGAGCCGCTCGAGGCTTTTCCTCATCGCCGCGGCCGTGCTCGTCGTGGCCGCCGCCTTCGTGGCGCGCGGGCTTTTCTCCCGGCCGAAGTCCTCTGCGGAACTCGCGCAGATCGCGGGGCATCACATGGAGCCCTTCCCCATCCCTCCCATCCATGGGACGCTCGATCCGAACGCCCCATATCGCGCCGGGATTGACGCGTATCGCCGCGGGGAGTACCAGCTCGCCGCCGAGAAATTCTGGCTGATCTCCCAAGATGCCAGCCACTGGCCCGGGCTCCATTTCTACCGGGGCCTCGCGCTTCTCAATGTAGGCAACGCGCGCGGCGCGGCGGCCGCTTTCGAGCAGCACCTGCGCCTGAATGCGAGCGCGCGGCCGGCCCGCTGGTATCACGCCCTCGCGCTGCTCTCCCTCGGGCAGGAGAAACAAGCGCGCGATGAGCTGCGCGCGCTCGCCGAGGACCCGCAGACGGACTACCGGGAGAAATCGCTGGCCCTGCTGGCGGAACTGAAGTGATTTGCCCCCGGAGAAGGGCCGCGGCGTCCATCTGCACTGCCGGGATCCCCGGACTTCTCCCCGCACTCCAGCGCCGAGGACGGCGGCCAAAGCTTCGCCGCCACAGGAACTTCCGCCGTGCGCTTCAGCCTCTACTTCAAGTGAGAGAGGCGTGAAGGCGCGGGGCTGGGTCTTCCTCTTCGTCGCATGGCCAGCGCCGGCGTTCGCCCAGGAGGCGGCCCGAACATCCGCGTGGTTCCGGCCCGAGCGCCTGAACGTCCTCATCGCGATGGCGGTCATCTGCGGCGTCGTGGCCTTCTTCCTCTGGAGGGCGCAGCGGGACCGTCATCTCTTCATCCGGAAGATCACCGGCCTCACGGCCCTGGATGAGGCGATCGGCCGCGCCACCGAGATGGGCCGTCCGGTGCTCTTCGTCCCCGGCGTCATGGACGTGGACCGCGTCGAGACCATCGCGGGCATGGCGATCCTCGGCGAGGTCGCACGAAAGACGGCTCAGTACGCGATCCCGCTCGAGGTGCCGGTGCGCTACCCCCTGGCCATGACGACCGCGCAGGAGGTCGTGCGCTCCGCCTACGCCTCGGCCGGAAGGCCGGATCTCTTCTCACCGGAGCGGATCCGCTTCGTCACAGACAATCTGTTCGCCTTCGCCGCGGCGGTGAACGGCATCATGCTGCGCGACCGGCCGGCCGCGAACCTCTTCCTCGGCGAATTCTACGCGGAGTCGCTCATCATGGCCGAGACCGGAAACACGACCGGGGCGATCCAGATCGCTGGGACGGCGCAGGCGGCCCAACTCCCCTTCTTCATCACCGCCTGCGACTACACGCTGATCGGCGAGGAGCTCTTCGCCGCGAGCGCCTATCTGACCCGGGCGCCCGTGCTCATGGGAAGCGTCAAAGGGCAGGATTACGCGAAAGTGGCGATCGCTGCGGCGATCGTCGCCGGGGTGATCCTGGAAGCGCTCGGGATCACCGCCTTCCGCGAGTTCCTCACCGTGCGTTGACGGCTGCGTGGGTCCGCACGCCGCCGCCGCACGGATGGACCGCGACAACCGGAGCATCGAGGAAACACGATGAAGAAAGAGCTGCCGATCATCCTCTGCGTCGTGAGCGGGTGGATCGTCCTGCTCGACTTCTTCATCCCGAAGCCCGTGATCGGCACCCTCTCGAGGGCGATCGTGGACTGGACGCTCATCCTCTCGGCCGCATCCTTCGTGATGGGCGGGATGTCGGTCTTCGCCGTGAACCTCGCCCGCGTGCGGCGCCGCGACTCCGGGGCTCGCTACCGCGTGGTCGTGCTCGTCTGTCTCGCCGGCATGGCGGGGCTCGGGATCCTCGGCGGCATCGGTGAAGGCACCGCGTACAACTGGATCTTCCAGAACGTGCAGGTCCCGATGGAGTCCACGATGTTCAGCCTGCTCGCCTTCTTCATCGCCTCCGCCGCCTTCAGGGCCTTTCGCATGCGGAATGCACAGGCGACGGTGCTGCTCCTGACAGCCGCGGTCGTCATGCTCGGCAACGTCCCGCTGGGCGGCGCGATCTGGAGCGGGTTGCCCTCTCTCTCGAGCTGGCTCCTCGGCCACCCATCGCTCGCAGCCCAGCGCGGGCTCATCGTCGGCGCCGCGGTGGGCGCCACGGCAACGGCTCTCCGACTCATCGTCGGGGTCGAGCGCGGATACCTGGGGCTGCGTCAATGAACGAGCGAGTCCGCCGCTGGATCGAAGCCGTGTCCCTCCTGGACCGCCGGTTCATCTTCGTCGCGATCGCCGTCGCCGTCGTGGCGCCGCTCCTGGTTCCGATCGGGCTGCCTCTTCGCACGAGCCGCGAAGCGCAGGCGCTCTACGACCGGGTCGAATCGCTGCCCGAGCGCGCGGTGGTCGTGCTCGGCTTCGACTACGACCCCTCCTCGATGCCGGAACTCGCGCCGATGACGCGCGCGATCCTCGATCATCTGTTCCGGAAAAACCTCCGTGTCATCGCGCTCACGAACTACGCTCAGACCGGGCCCATCGCCGAGAGGCAGCTCGTCGAGATCGCGGCGCGCTTCGGCCGCCGGCCGGGCGTGGACTTCGTCAATCTCGGGTACAAGGCCGGCAACGAGACCGTGATTCTCGCCGTCGCGAACGACTTCCGCTCAGCCTATCCGGTGGACCATCGCGGCATCCCGACCGATTCGCTCCCGGTCATGGCGGGCGTGCATACGTGGAAGGACGCCTCGCTCCTGATTGACATCGCCCACGGGGCGACGACCGACCAGTACGTGAGGATCGCGGGGGCCCGGTTCGGGCTGCCGGTCGGCGCGGGCTGCACGGCGGTGAGCATCCCGCGTTACTACTCCTATCTTCAGTCGGGGCAGCTCGTGGGGCTTCTCGGCGGCCTGCAGGGCGCTGCCGAGTACGAACGCTTCATCCGGAAACCGGGCTTCGCTTCGGCCGGCATGGACGCGCAATCCATGGCGCACCTCGCCATCCTCATTCTCGTGGCGGCGGGAAACGCGGCGTTCTTCCTGTCGAGGAGGCGATGATGCCTCACGCCGGCGTGTGGGTCGCGGGGCTGCTCACGCTCGTCATCTTCTCCTTCCTCTACCGGGACAACCCCGTCTACCGCACGATCGAGCACGTCTACGTGGGCATCTCCGCCGGCTACTACATCGCGGTCATGTGGCACAACGTGCTCGTGCCGAACCTGCTCATGCCGCTCCTGCAGGACGGCCATTGGGTCCTGGTCGTTCCGGCCGCACTCTCGCTGCTGCTTTTCACGCGCTTCTTGCCGCGGGGGGGCTGGCTCGCGCGCTGGCCGATCGCGATCTACGTCGGCGTCTATGCCGCGATCAACCTGCAGCAGTACGTGCAGGGGGACATCCTGCCGCAGGCGCAGGCGACGATCGTGCCCTTGAAGACGTTCGGCAATGTCGTGATCGTCGCCGGCACGCTGACGACACTCTCGTATTTCTTCTTCAGCAGGGAGCATCGGGGAGCACTCGGCGTCTCCGCCCGGATCGGGATCTGGTTCCTGATGATCTCCTTCGGAGCCGCCTTCGGCACCACTGTGATGTCACGGATGAGCCTCGTCATCGCGCGCGCATACTTCGTGATCCACGAATGGCTGGGGCCGGCGCTCGCGGCGATGCGTTGATGCGGAGCCGCGCCTTCGCGAACGGCGCGGATCAGATGCCGAGGATGTGGTAGCCGGAATCCACGTAGAGCACGTCGCCGGTGACGCCTCGCGAGAGCGAGGAGAAGAAGAACACGGCGGCGTCTCCCACCTCGGCCGCCTCGGTGTTCCGCTTCAGGGGCGCGCGCTCCCGCACCTGCGAGAGGATCGCGGTGAAGCCCGAGACACCGCGCGCGGCGAGCGTGTTGATCGGACCGGCCGAGATGGCGTTCACCCGGATGTTGCGCGGTCCGAGATCGAGCGCGAGGTATCGCACGGAGCTTTCCAGCGCGGCCTTGGCCACGCCCATGACGTTGTACCCGGGCACGGCGCGCACGGAGCCGAGATAGGTCAGCGCCACGATGCTGCCGCCCTCGGGGCCGGTCATGAGCGGCGCGGCGGCGCGCGCGAGCGAAACGAGCGAGTAGGCGCTCACCTCGAGCGCGATGCGAAACCCCTCTCGCGAGGTGTCGGCGAAGTCCCCTTCGAGGTCGGCTCGCGGCGCGAACGCGATCGAGTGCACGAGGAAGTCGAGCCGCCCCCAATCACGGCGGAGGGCGTCGAAGACGGCGTCAATCTGCGCGCCGTCGGAGACGTCGCACGGCAGGACGAGCGAGCCCGGCAGCGTCTCGGCCAGTGACCGGACGTTCTCCTCGAGCCGCTCCCCCTGGTACGTGAACGCCAGGCGTGCCCCCGCCTCGGAAGCGGAGCGCGCGATGGCCCACGCGATGCTGCGCTGGTTCGCGACGCCGAGGATGAGACCGTTCTTTCCCTCGAGCAGACCGGCGACCATTCTGAGACCTCCCGGGGAACAAACCGACGGCCCGCGCGGACGGACGGGCCTGAGGAACGGCGGAAGGGTAGCCTCCCCTTTCCCGCCATGTCAACCGCGAGCGCCTTTGAAGCGGCCACTTCGCGAGGAGACGCACCCGAGTGATTGTGGCGGCGGCGGCGCCGAGCCGCTAAGATGGTGGCTGTCACGGTCTCGAAGCAGACCCGGACGCCGGGCGCCGTCCAAGCGCGGGCGTCGGGGCCGGCCAGGAAACGGGAGCCGAATTCCGAAGGAGGTCGTATGCGACGGGTGGGTCTCTTTGGGACGTGGGCCTTCGCGGCGGCGGCGTGCGCCGTTCTCTTTGCCGGCGCGGCCGGGGCCGCCGAGCGGTTCGAAGACCTGTTCTTCTTCCAGTCCGTGCGCGTGGAACCGGGCTTCTCCGCCGTCTGGGATCTCGCGCGCTCCATCCCGGCGAAGGATCAGACGGCCGGGAACTACCTCGTGGATGTCAACGAGACAGGCACATGGAACGCGCTTCTGCGTGACTCGTGGCGGGCTCCCGGCGACGCATCGCAGATCGCGCCTCGCGCCGGACTCGATGTGGTCGCCGACAGGGACGGTTCTCTCGCGATGACCTCGGCGGAGGGCGGCGGCCTCGCCGCGAGACTCGGACCGCCAACGCAGTCTTCCCACGCGCAGATTATCGGGGCGACGAAGATCGGCGTGCAGTTCCGCAGAGGCAGCGTCGAGCGGAAGGAGATGAAGGCCGAAGGCTGGGTCGTGCAGGAGACGACGGCCGATGATCTTCTGGACGCCAAGAAGATCGAGCGGATCGCCCTCTGGGACTCCAAGGGCGACCCGATCTACTTCACGCTTCGTGACGACCAGAGCTATGTCGCGGCCCGCGTGGATTCAGCCGGGAACGTCGTGACCGCCGTCTCCTCGCTCGTCCGGTGGACGAAGACGGCCGAGGTCACGTCGGGACCCAAGTACGCTTCGAGCTGGGGGCTGACGGTTCCCGACTGGAAGTGGCAGGCGGTGCTTGCCGCCGACGGCACGCCATCGGTTTCCTCCGGGCGCATCGTGCAGCACGTCTCGGGGACTGCGGTCGGGGCCAAGGGGTCCCAGCGGCTCCAGGGGATCAGCGACCTCCGGATCCGCTGACCGGCGCAGGCGAACCAGCAGAACGGGGATGTCCCGCGCGGACGTCCCCGTTCCTCTTGCGACCGGCCGTCCTCGCTACCAGCCCGCTCTTCCTCCCGGAGCGTAGCGGCTGAAGTGGCCGATCTCCGTGTCGAGCGTCTTCAGGGTTCCATCATGCGCCGCGGCGGACCACCTCCGCCGCGGCGCTCGAGGGCCGTTCAGCGCGAGGGGTGGAGCGTGTCCACGGAAACCCCATCGAGCTTCGCCAGCAGATCCTTCGCGCCCGCATCCTGAGGATGGCCCGCGAGGAAGTCCTCGATGATCTTCCCCGCATCGGCCGGACGTCCCTGCTTCACGTAGATGTGGTAGAGGAGCACGTACGGCGCCCGGAAATCGCGGTTCAGCTCGATCGCCTTTCGGTAGGACTCCGCGGCCCCGTCGAGATCCTCACGCAAACCGAATAGGTCACCGCGCAGCTTGTACAGCTCCGGCAACCGCGGCCAGCGCATCATCGCGCTGCCGATCACCTCCTCGGCCTGTGCCAGGCGGAACGTCTCGAGGTACATCGCCGCCAGCTCTTGATGCACGACCGCCACGTCGGGCGCGAAGATGGTCGCGCGCTTGAACGCGTGCGCGGCCGCCTCCAGGCTGTCGGTCTCGACGAACGCTCGCCCGGCCGCGTAGTACGAGGCGCCGTAATTCTGCACGAGCCCTTCGGTCTCAGGATCCACCGCGAGCCGCGCGGAGCGCTTCCCTTCCGGCGTCAGGATCCCCCGGTATTGATACGTGTGATCGAGCAGATCCACGGTGAGATGCGCATCGCACGAGGGGGACACGCGGGCCGGTTCGATCTTGAGGTTGACGCCCTCGACCTTCAAACGACCGGAGAAACCCAGCCGCGACCAGTAGCTCTCCGGCACCGTCATCGCCGCGTAGACCGGGCGCTTCCAGTTGTTCGCGGTGAGGATCGCGTAGACCCCCTGATCGGCCACACCGAGGGGCCGCCCCCCGCGATCGAATGTCGGCCGCAGCGCGTCAATCTCAACATCGGACATGTTCACGGGCACCGCCGGCTGGGGATGTCCGTCGCGGGCCTGCTTCATGTACCAGGGCGTGTTGAGCAGGCTCAGGTTCACGATGCGAATGTCCTGCCTCTCGTTCTCCACGAATTGCGCGTACCACAGCGGAAACGTGTCGTTGTCTCCGTTCGTGAAGAGGATCGTGTTCTTCGGCAGGCCGGTGAGAAGATTGTGGGCGAGATCCCGCGCGAAGTAGTACCCGCTCCGGTCGTGGGCGGGCATGCCGTGGACCGCCATCGAGAAGGCGTAGACGATCCCCAGCAAGCACACTCCCCCGGTCGCGGCCCGGCCGAGAGAGCCGCGTGACGGCAGCCTCGCCGCCGCCTCCCTCGCGAGAGCGAAGAGTCCGAGGGCGAACCAGATCGGCAGGAACTGGAACGCCAGGAAGAAGAAGTAGTCACGCGCCCGCACCTCGTGATCGGTGAAGTTCAGGTAGAAGACCAGGTAGATGCTCGTCAGGAAGAGCGTCGTCGCCATGAGCCAGAAGCCCTTCCGATCGCGGCGCCAGTGGAGCACCGCGCCGGCGAGAGCCGCCAGGAACGGAAGCGACCCGAGCGCCACGCCGAGGATCCCGCGGCCCCCCGCGACGTACTGCGCGCGGAGGTACTGCCAGAACATCTCGTCGAACTGATAGCCGAGGGCTGCCCGGCGCACGAACGGCGTCGGCGGCTTGTACTGATCGCGCGAGAGCATGAGCCAGAGCCGGTGGAGCGTCGAGGGGTCCGCCTCGTTGATCGCGGGATGATGGTGCGCGCGGATGAACAGATAGAGGTGCACCGAAACGCCGAGCACCGCGAGCGCCAGAGCCCAGGTCCAGAGCTTTGCGGAACCGAGGGTCCTCGGCCGAACGAGCAACACGAAAAGGAAGATCCCGGGCACGATCAGGGCAACGCTCAGGTGGATTCCGACGGCCAGAGCCACGAGGTAGGCCACGAGCAGCAGAACCCGGCTCACGCCCGGGTCGTCCGCCCGGTCGCGCCAGAGGAGCGCCGCCCAGATCCCGAGAGCGCTGATCATCCCCGCGAGCGAGTACACCTCGGCCTCGATGGCGTTGAACCAGAACGTGTACGAGAATGCGGCCACGAACGCGGCGCCGAGCCCGATGAGCGGGATCGCGAACGCAGGAGGGGCGCCCCGGAACAGTGGAGCGCGGGAGGACGGGTCGGCCCAGCGGCCGTCGGAGATCCCGTGCGCGAGACGCACCGTGATGAGGTAGATGAAAAGGCAGGTGACGGCGGCGGCGATTCCGGCCAGGACGTTCAGCGTCGCCGCGGGCGGGGCGAGGCCGGGCAGCAGCGCCACGCGCCCCAGCAGGACGTAGAACGGCATCCCCGGCGGGTGCGGGATTCCGAGCACCGCGGACACCGCGATGAACTCGCCGCTATCCCAGAACGGCACGGTCGGCGTGTGTGTCTTCACGTACATCGCCAGCGGCACGACGAACGAGAGCGCTGCCGCCGCGCGATGGAGCCACTGCCTCATGGGGTCCCTCCCTGCCGGTTGCCGGCCCTCCAGGCCGCCTCGATGATCCTCCACCGATCCAGGATCTCGGCGCTCGTGGAATCTCGCCGAACGGCCTCCGCGGCGGCCTCCCTCGCCCCTGCAACATCCCCGCGGCGGTACCGGATCCAGGCCATCGTATCGTAAACGGTGGCGCTCGGGTTGATGCGAAGCGCCCGCTCGGCCAGCGCCAGCGCCTCGTCGGGCGGAGGACCCTTCTCCGCGAGGAGCCAGGCCAAATTGTTCGCCGAGACGGCGTCGTCCGGGTCCCTCGTCAGAGCCTCACGGTAGGCGCGTTCGGCTCCGGCCCGATCCGCACGATCCTCGAGCACGACCGCGAGGCCCCGGTAGAGGCCCGCGGAGTCGGGCGTGCACGCGATGCCGCGCCGGAACGCCGCCTCGGCATCGGCCGGCCGCCCGGCATCGCGCAGCGCGTACCCCAGATTCTGGTGGAGGCCGGGGTGGCACGGCTCGAGCGTCTCGAGCTTCTCGTAACACTGGACGGCCGAGTCGTAGCGGTGGAGTTGCTGCTCGCTCTCGCCGAGCGAGAAGTACGCGCCCCGCATCTTGTCGTCAATCTCCAGGGCCTTTCGGAAGTAGGGCTGGGAGCCCGCGATGTCCCCCTGCTTGCGGACGACCGTACCGAGCCTCCAGAACGTGTACGACCACTTCGGCCAGATGGCGATCGCGCGCTCGAACTCCGTCCTCGCGGCGGCGAGGTCGCCCCTCTCCTCGGCGATTTCTGCGAGCACCGAGCGGACGCGGAAGCTCTTCGGCGAGACGCGCGCCGCGCTCTCGAAGAGCGTGGCGTTTGACCGCCAATCCCGGTTTCTCTCCACGGTGCGCCACGTGAGAGCGACGACGGCGAGGAGGGCGAGCGCCGGGAAGAGCGCCCTGCGCCCCACCGGGCTCGATCGGCGCAGAGCGTCGGCCGCAAAGCCCGCGACGAGGGCGATCGAGACCGACGGCAGATAGAGTAGACGCTCGGCCATGATCGTCCCGATCGGAAAGAAGACGTTGGACGTGGGAGCGATCGCGACGAGGAAGAAGATCCCCGCGAAGGCGAGAGGCCGCGAGCGGAGAGCGAATCCGATCCCGGCGAGTGCTGCGATTGCGACAAGGCCCGCGAGAAACGCCGGATTCATGACGTCTGTGAGCGGTACCGTCTGCGCGAACGAATAGTCCACCGAGAGGCGCGCCGGCCAGAGTAGGAGCCCGACGTAGCGCCCTATGACGGCGATGGCCGTCACCAGACGAACGCCGAGGGCTGCGCGGATCACCGGGTTGTCCGCGAAAGCGATCGGCGTCTTGGGCCCCGCGGTCGCGGCGGCGCGGACGCCGAGCAGCACGAGCGCCGCCGCCGCATACATGGCATAGTCCTTGATCCGCTTCGACGGGCCGCGGCCGAGGACGAGATCGTAGAGCACGAGGAACGCGGGCAAGATGAAGGCGCTCTCCTTCGACAGGGCCCCGAGGGCGTAGCACAAGACGGCGATCCCGCGCGTGAAGCCGGCCGGCAGGCGGCCCCAGCGGTAGTCCCGCGCGTGCAACAAGAGCGCCGCCAGCACCCCGA
>JAGVPR010000194.1 GCA_020052115.1 Candidatus Eiseniibacteriota bacterium | reverse complement strand
GCGTGGTCGAACGAGGCGCCGGCCCACTGGATCGTGTTGTGGCACTGGGTGCAGCTCGTGGGGAACCCCGCGGTCTCATGATCCGGACTTGTCGTCTGGACGTATTCCGGCTGGTGGCACGAGAAGCAGTCCGTCGGCTTGCCGTCGAACACTCCATCCGCATGGCACGCGTCGCACTGCTGGGAGGCGTGGGCCCCGGTGAGAGCGAAGTCGGTGGTCGCGTGGTCGAACGAAGCGCCGGTCCACTGAGTCGTGCTGTGGCACTGGGTACAATCTGTTGCAAAAGCGGCGAGAGCGTGGCTCGGATCGGTCGTGCCTTCGTATTCGCTCCGGTGGCACGAGAGACAGTCGGTCGGTTTGCCGTCGAACACCGCGTCCGCGTGACACGCCTCGCACTGTTGCGCGTCATGGGCCCCCGTGAGGGGGAAGTCCGTAGCCTCGTGATCGAACGACGCACCGGTCCACGTGGTCGTGCTGTGGCATTCGGCGCAGCTCGTCGAGAAGCCGGCGAGGGCATGGCTCGGATCGGCCGTGCCTTCGTATTCGCTCCGGTGGCATGAGAGACAGTCGGTCGGCTTGCCGTCGAACACTGCGTCGGCGTGGCAGGCATCGCACTGTTGCGCCTCGTGGGCGCCCGTGAGCGCGAAGTCCGTCGCCCCATGATCGAACGAGGCTCCCTCCCAGGCCGCGGTTTGGTGACAAAGGGAGCACTCTTGAGGAAACCCGGCCGCCGCGTGGTCGGGTTGGCGCGCGGCTCGGTAATCATCCGCATGGCACGACGCGCACTCGGTTGGTAGATTGACGAATTCCAAGTGGCCTTGCTCTGCCGGCCTGTGACACCCGCGGCAGTCTGCTGTCGTATGCGACCCCGTGAGCGGGAAGCGGGTCGTCTCGTGGGCTCGGATCATCTCCGAATCATCGCCGAAGCTCGCCGTCGTGTGGCAACTGGCGCAAGTAGTGCCGAATTCACCACGGTGGACGTCCTGGTGGCACGAAGCGCAGTCGGTACTGGCGTCGGAGAACACCAGCGAGCCGTGACAGGCGATACAGCGAACATTTGCGTGCCCAGCCTCGAGCGTGAACCCGAGTGCCTTGTGATCGAACTTCTTGCTGATCACGGCGGGCTTCCAATTCTGGGGCGAGTGGCAGACCGAGCACTCGGTGTCGAGGCGACCATGAGGGCTCTTCAGCGAGGCGGCGGGGGTTGCCTCCGCTCCAGCGTCCTCGAAGATGGAGGCAAGCAGGAGCATTGCGGCAATCAACGCCACAGTCCGTGGAGCGGTCATTTGTCGCCCCCTGACCTTCCGCCCCCCGAGACCTCCGGGGCGCCTGTTGGAGCCTCAACGCCGGCGCCG
This sequence comes from Candidatus Eiseniibacteriota bacterium, assembly GCA_020052115.1. Classification (GTDB taxonomy): domain Bacteria; phylum Eisenbacteria; class RBG-16-71-46; order JAGVPR01; family JAGVPR01; genus JAGVPR01. The sequence continues at coordinate 3,093 of JAGVPR010000194.1, read as the reverse complement.
GCATGGCACGCCCGGCACTCGGTCGCAAGGGACCGATAGACTGCGTAGGCGCCGCGATCGTCCCGGCGCACCTCGTGACACTTGTCGCACGACACCCGCGCGTGGGCGCCGGCCAGGGCGAATCGCGAATCGCGGTCGTGAGCGAACCGGGACGCCGGCCTGAAGGCGTCGGAACCATGGCAGGCGCCGCAACCATCCTCGGCCCTGGCGCCGAACTGTCCGCGATGAGGGTCGTCGTGGCAATCCACGCACTTCTCTCGCGGGGCGTCGAAGCGGAGCGGCGTGAGGCGCTCGCTCTTGAGCAGCGTCGAACTCGAACCCCGACTCTTCATCCCCTCATGGCACAAGGGGCAGGCAATCGCGCCATGGGCTCCCTCGAGTGGACGCCCAAACCGCCCGTGCAGAGAGGCATCAACGCTGGTGACGCGGAACGAACCCGCGCCATGGCACGTCCGGCATCCGGCGCGTGTCCGCTCATCGCCTGCGGTCTTGTAGCGCCCTGCATGGGGATCTTGATGGCAGGCGACGCAGTCGTTCATCGCTCCGAGCTTGAGCCATACCCGGGCCGGCCCGACGACGTCGTCGCTCGGAATCGGCGGAAGCCCCGGACGCGCCGGGCCGTGACAATCGGCGCACTTGACCGCAGAGTGCCGGCCATCGAGCGGCGTGCCGGCGACGTCGTGCGCGCGCGCATCGAAGGTGGTTCGATCCCAGCCCTCGACCCGGTGGCACGACTCGCACGCGCCGCGATCGTCTCGCGCGGAGAGTTGGCCGCGGTGGGCGTCCGCATGACAGCCGGAACACGCCTCGTGAGAGGGCCTCAGCCGCACTCGGGCCGCGCCGAAACGATCGTCGTCCTCCTTGACGCGGGTGTGACAGCGGTCACACGGGACGGTCGCGTGCTTGCCCTCCAAGGGGTAGTCCGATGACCGATGCCGGGCGACCGTGTATGTCGAAGGGCGGAATCCGGCGACATCGTGGCAGGCCGAGCAATCCGCCCGGGCGCCCGCGAGGGAGGCCTGCCCGGCGTGCGGGTCTTGGTGGCATGAGCTGCACTGGGCGAATGCGGGTCGCGCCCCCCAGGCCTTTGCCGGATCGTGGCAGGCTTCGCACTTCGCCTTCACATGCGCCCCTCGCAGCGGGTACTGCGTCTTGTCGTGATCGAAGGATGCGTGTACGACCTCCTGCCATTTCGTGGCGTGATGGCACGACTCGCACGAAGCACCCAGACGGCCCGAGTGCGGATCCTTGTGACATGTCTGGCATTTCGGATCGAACCCGAGGAAGCTGCGCGCGGGATCGCGCCGCGAGACCCCGGCGAAGACGGAGCTGTCCTGGAACGCGCTCTTGTGGCACTGCTCGCATTGGAGCTTGGCGTGGCTCTCTTCCAGCGGCCACCCCGCTCGGGCGTGATCAAACCCCGGACGACCCTTCTCGCCCCAGCTGACGAGAGCGAAATCAGCTCCCGCGTGCTCCGGATGGCACTGGGCGCATGCGTCCCGTCCCTCGCGCGCATGCAGCCCGCGTCCTGAACGGACCAGCCTCGCGATCTCCGCATGGCAGGTGAGACACTGCCCCGTCATGGCATTTTCTCCAGTTCCATGGCACTCGAAGCAGCGACGGTTCCCCTCCAGCTCGCCGTGCGCCCGGGAAAGCGCCCCCGGAGAGATCTGTCCTTCCGCCGCTCGGGTAGCGGCGAGAATCGCGAAGGCGACCGCAAGAACCGTCGCCGCGCCCCGCCACCACCCGCCTTCCCCACTGCTAGGCAACCGCCGCCTCCGCGTCCGAAGGCAGCGGTAGGTCCTTCTTCACCATGCGAACGCCGATCCTCTCGAGGAACTTCACGGGGAGCTCTCCGCCGATCCGGACGATGACGTTGTCGTTCGGAAGGACCTGGTCGCGGTCGCCGACATCGAGGACTACGCTGTCGGACCGAATCTCCCGCACCTGACTGCGAAGCAGCGCGCGAATGCGCTTCTCCTGGATCGCATCAGCCAGCTTTGCGCTATTCCGTTCCCTGACCCGGCTGAAGACATCGCCTCGGTAACAGAGCGTGACGTCCGTGCCGGCCTGATTCGCGAGACCGAGGGCGGATTCGATGGCGCTCTCGCCCCCTCCGACGACGAGCAGGCGCCTCTCACGGAACGCCTCCATCTCGGCGATGTCGTAGAACACCTTTCCGAGCTCCTCGCCGGGCACTTCGAGACGCCGCGGCGTCCCGCGCCGGCCCGTCGCGAGAACGACGCGCCTGGCGCGGAACACTTCCGACGCTGTGTGCACGCAGAGAAAGGGCCCCTCGCGCACGACATTCTCGACGCGACAACCCGTCGTGACGTCGAGTCCCGTGTTCGCGATGATCGTCTCCCAGATCTCGAGGAGCGTCTCCTTCGCCGCGTCGGCCACCCACAGATCTCCGTAGAGCGGGATCTTCACCGGCTCCGCCAGGAGAATCTTGTGCCGGGGATAGCGGCGGATCGAATCGGCGATCGTGCCCTGCTCGAGGACCTTGTAAGAAAGCCCGCACCGGTGGGCTTCGAGCCCCGCGCTGAGACCGGCGGGGCCGGAACCGACGACCACCACGTCAACGACCCCGTCGGCCGCAGATTCCCGAAGGCCGCCGGACGCCAACTCGCGCACGATGCACTCGATCGCGATTTTCCCCTCGTTGACCGCGTTCTTGATCAAGCCGCGACCGCCAAGCTCGCCCACGATGTAGACGCCGCGAACGTTCGATTGGAAATCCGCGTGAACGAGCGGTACCTCGACCCTGTGGACGGCCTCGCCGCTGGTCAGGACGATCGCCCTGACCGGGCAGGCCTCGACGCAATGGCCATGGCCGACGCATTTCGCCTTCTCGACCACGGCGAGTTTCCCTTCGAGTCGGAGGGCTCCAGGCTCCGGACACGCCGCGACACAGGTGCCGCAGCCGACGCACATGTCGGCGCGCACCACGGCGTGCTGCCGCCCCCGGGGGCTTCCCGGCCGATCTTCGACGGGCGCCGCCGAAACGACCTCGAAGAGCTGCATCGGAAGCCCGCATCCCGGGCAGTACACCGCCCCGCCGGGCAGAAGCGTCGCGCAGCGCGCGCAGCG
>JAGVPR010000118.1 GCA_020052115.1 Candidatus Eiseniibacteriota bacterium | reverse complement strand
GACGCTCTTCCGATCTAGGGCCGGAGGTGCGGACGGGCTCAAGAACACACTTCCGCTGAACGAAGAATTCCCCGGAGGCCCTCATGCCCGGATCCGAGTACCGCGCCCCGCTTCTCAGGACCGAGCCGGTCGTCGTGACCGAGGGGCTCTCGCGCACGTACAAAGGCCAGCCCCGGCGACCGCCCGTACGGGCGCTCGACGGTCTGAGCCTCGAGATCGTCCCCGGCGAGATCTTCGGCTTCCTGGGTCCGAACGGCGCCGGGAAGACGACGACGATGAAGCTCCTCATGGGGCTCATCCGCCCCTCGGCGGGACAGGGCCGTCTCCTCGGACGGCCGCTCGGCGATCCCGAGGCGCGCGCCCGCGTGGGGTTTCTGCCGGAAAACCCGTCGTTCTACGACTACCTGAGCGTGCGCGAGTTCCTGCACCTCTGCGGCGAGCTCTTCGGCATCCGGGGGCCCGTGCTCCGCGCGCGCACGGAGCAACTCATCGAACGCCTCGGCCTCGTGCGCGAGGCGGATCGCCCGTTGCGCCGGCTATCGAAGGGCCAGGCGCAGCGCGCCGGGATCGCGCAGGCGCTCATCAACGAGCCGGCGGTCCTCTTCCTGGATGAGCCGATGAGCGGGCTCGATCCGATCGGACGCGCGGAGATCCGGCAGGTGCTGCTCGAGCTTCGCGACCGCGGTACGACGGTGTTCTTCTCCTCGCACATCCTGCCGGACGTGGAATCCCTCTGCGATCGCGTCGGCATCATCCAGTCGGGCCGGCTCCGCTCGGTGGGCCGCGTAAGCGAACTTCTCTCGCCGCACATCAGGGGCTTCAGCATTGTGGCCGGAGGGCTGGAGCGCCGCAGCGCCGGCCTTTCAGGCGCCTTGCCCGTGACGGTACGGCCCGCGGGGGACCGGCTCCTCATCGAGGTCGGCGAACCGGAGGCTCTGCCCGGCGTGCTCGCGCGTCTCCTGGAGTCCGGCGCGTCCATCGAATCGGTGACGCCGCATCGGGAGTCGCTCGAGGAGTACTTCCTGCGCGAGGTGGCCGCCGCCGGCGCCTGCCCGGAAGACGGGGGCGGGAGGCTGGCCTCATGAGAGTCCTCGCGATCGCGCGAAACACGTTCCGTGAAGCGGCTCGCGACCGGGTGGTCCACCTGCTTCTCGTCTTCTCGGTGATCCTCATCGTCGGTTCGCGCATCCTCTCGCCGCTCGCGCTCGGCGAGGGCGTCAAGATCACGAAGGATCTCGGCCTCTCGATGATGGGCCTCTTCGGAGTGCTGGTCGTGATCTTCATCGGGTCCTCGCTGGTCCACAAGGAAGTGGACCGGCGCACGATCTACCTCGTGCTCTCGAAGCCGATCCGGCGCTGGGAGTTTCTGCTCGGGAAGTTCGCCGGGATGACGGCGACGCTGGGGGCGGTGACGGGGCTCATGCTGGTGGTGCTCTTGCTGCTCCTCCTCGCCACGGGGGCGGGCTACGACGGGGGGATCGTCGTCGCGGCGGCGCTGATCGCCGCGGAGCTGACCCTCATGACGGCCGTGGCGCTGCTCTTCTCGACGTTCACCACGCCCACGCTCTCCGCGGTGTTCACCCTGTCTCTCTATATCGTGGGTCATCTGAGCGGCGACCTGCTCGATTTCGCGCGCGCCGTTCCGAATCCGGTGAACCGCGCGTTCTCCGAGGCGCTCTACTGCCTGCTGCCGAATCTCGAGATGCTCAATGTGCGTGCCGAGGTCGTCCACGGTCTCGCCCTCGCCCCCGCGCGCGTGGCCGGGGCCTTCGCGTACGCGGCCCTCTACACGCTCTTCCTGCTCGGCGCGGGCTCGGTGGTCCTCTCGCGCCGGGACTTCCGCTAGGAGTGACCATGCGCCGCCCCGGAGTCGTCCTCGCTGCCGCGGCGCTCTGCCTGGCCGGCTCCATCCTGGTTGTTCGCCAGAGCTCACGGCGAGAGGAAGCGTCGAGGCCGAGCGAGGAACTGTTCTACTTCCCATCAGGCCGCTTGCTTCGCGGGGCGGCGCTGGGGAACGAGGCGCTCGTGGCGGACCTCGCATGGCTGCGCGCGATCCAGTACTACGGGGAGCATCGGAAGACCGACCGCGCCTACCCGATGATGGGGCACATCTTCGACATCATCACGACCCTCGATGCGCGGTTCGTCAATGCGTATGCCTTCGGCGCTCTCGTCATGGGCCAGGACGAAGGGCAGATGGATGCTGGGATCGCCCTTCTCCAGAAGGGGATCGCGAACAACCCGGAGAGCTGGTTCCTGCCGTTCGAGGCCGGCTTCCTCTACTATCTCGTGGCCAAGGATGCGAAGCTCGCCTCGCTCTATTTCAGCCGGGCGGCGCGTCTTCCAGGGTGCCCGGACCACGTCTGCCGCTTCGCGGCACACACGTCGGGGCGCGCAGGATACTCGGAGAATGCGATCCGGCTCTGGCAGGAGATCGCGCACACGACCCCAAACGAGGAGATCCGGCGGATGGCCGAACGAAAGATCGAGCAGCTCCGGCAGAAAGGGGACCGCCGTGACGGCGCATGAGACGTTCGGGGCGGTCGCGGCGGTGCCGTGGGGCTTCTGGCTCGCGTTCGCCGTCGCGCTGGGACTCTGCGTCGGGAGCTTCCTCAACGTCGTCATCTACCGACTGCCGCGCGGCCTCTCCGTCGTCCGGCCGCGCTCCGCGTGCCCCGGCTGCCGGGCGCCG
>JAGVPR010000077.1 GCA_020052115.1 Candidatus Eiseniibacteriota bacterium | reverse complement strand
TGCTCCCCGCGACGGAGATGGACGCTGCCGAGGAGGTTGAGGGCGAAGGCGCCTTCGACGGGGCGCCCCTTCGTATCGAGAATCTCGAGCGCGTGACGAGCCTGGCGAAGCGCGGCGTCCAGCTCACCAAGGGAGACGTGCACCCTGCCGGCCTCGATCTCGGCACGGGCGTGCTCGAGCGCGTCGCCGGCACGCTCGGCCTCTACTGCGGCGCGAAGCGCGAAATCCAGCGCCTCTTCGAGACGGCCCATCCTCCGAAGCGTGTAAGCGAGGCGCCGAAGCGCTCCGGCGTTCTCAGTGCCGGGCGCCGCGGACTCGAGGGCGCGGAAGAAGTAATCCACCGCGGCCTGGTTCTCGCCGCTTCGGACCGCCAGATCTCCCAAAGCTATCAGGTCGCCGTGACTCCCGGCGCCTGGGAGACCGGTCGGTGCGGGACGGAGCTTCGGTTCCTGGCTCCGGCCATCAGTCATGTGAGGATCCCCCCGGTATTCGCTCACATCGAGCACGACTCGTCGTCGTCGCTCTGTCTTACATCCGCATCAGCAGTCGAAGGACTCCGGTCGCCCGAAGCTCCAGCACCAAAGCCTGAAGCATGCGACCCATTCCACCCGCAGCCGGCGCCGCGACTTCCTGGCCCAACGGACCAATCGTGCCGGGCCCCACCGGCGGCAGCGCAGGCGCTTCGTTTCCAAGCGCATCGGGATCCGCACCGTCGCCAAGGGGATCGCCACGCGGCCCTTCCCACCCGTAGAACCCCGGATCCGGGGGTCGGGGACGCGCCAGGACATCTTGAGGCGTTGCCAAGAACGCCAACCAGGCCGGCACCACGAGCGTCAGGAGAACGAGAGCTTCGACGCTCCTCCGTCTCCGTCTCATTGGAGAAACCTCCTCATTGCCGGGGCCGGACGCCCGGCCCTTCCGCCTTCTCACCCCAACAGGCACTGCCGGTGACTTCCCACGCAGGAGACATGCCATCCGGCGCGCCGCACCATTCTCAGGCGCATCTTCGTAACAGATGTATTCACAACAAGATACAGATCGCGTTTCTGCGCGCCCGTCTCATCCACTGCACCTTTCCCGCCTCGCGCGGGGCCTTGCGGTGCCACAGATCGCCTAACAGGCGCTGTATCAGCAAGTTGAGGGTGGATACTTGGTACCCCCCGCCGTGCGACCCCCTTGACCGAAGATCCCTGCCGTCAGTCCGCGCCGGCGGGAACTCCAGCCTCGTCGCCGGTCATCACACGGTCGAACTTCGTTACACAAGTATAGATGCCGCGCTCGCAAAGCGTCAATGTCGCGTGGCTTTCGCTGCCCCATTGGACGCACCTCGGGGGCCAGTCTGCTTCAGCCTCACAGACCGTCGCGCGGCCCGAGAGCTTTCCCATTGAAGCGCCGGCAGGATACGTGCTATTCTTATATCAGCCTAACTTGCTTTTTGTCATACACCTAGGTACTCCCGGGTCGCTCCGGGCGGCGCCCCCATCGTCCCCGGCTCGACGAATCGTGAGCGTTCATCCATCGGAGCGCGGCCTCCCGGTGACGGCCACGGGACGAGCATGAGACGAGAGCGCATAGACTACGAGTATCTGCTCCGGCACGTCCTGCCGCTCTCCCGGCTGGCGCCGCAAGATCGCCAGGCGCTCGAACGCGTCCTCCTGCAGGGAACCTCGGACGAGATCGAAGAGGCCGCGCACTCGGCCGTCGAGAAGCTCCGGCTGAGCGGCATCCTCCGTGTGCTCGAGGATCGCGAGCTCGATGGGGAGCGCTTGGTCCGTTATTCCAATGTCCTCGATGCCAGCATCCTCACGATCCGCGTCCCGTCCCGAAGGACAGAGAAGGGCCTCGTCAGGATCCCCACGCCCCTGCCCTATTGGAGCAGCAAGACACCGCTGCCCACGGTGCGAAAGATCCTCTCGCTCGGCGACAGGATCCTCACCGGGGATAGCCAGCCGCTCACAGGAATGAACGAGGTCTTGGAGCTGTTCCTCGAATCCACGCGCGAGATCCTCGGGGCCGACCACGGCGCGCTCGTCTTCGCGGCCGACACGCTCGACGCCTTCAGATGCCTGGAGGCCATCTCCTCCCCGCACCCGTTCGACCGCGCGCTCACCGAGACCGCGGTGATCGGCGAGAAAACGCTTATCAGCATCCCGGACCTCCAGGCCTACCCCGGCGGACAGCGCCTGGCGGGCTACCGCTCGCTCGCCGTCGCGCCGATCCTGTCAAACGAGCCGCCGATCCGCGGGGCGATCGAGGCCTGGAGCCGCTCACCCCGGTTCTTCACCGACGAGAAGCTCGCGCTCCTTTCGCTCCTCGCGGAGCAGGGATCGGGACTCGTGCAGAAGGCGGCGCGGCTCTCGAAGCTCGTCTTCTTCGACCCGCTCACGCAGGTCTACAACCGCTCCTACTTCAACGTCCAGGTCGGAAACGAGCTCGCGCGCGCGCGGCGCGAAGGGGAGCCGCTGGCGCTCGTCATCGCCGACATTGACGACTTCAAGCACTTCAACTCGCGCTTCGGCTACGCGGGCGGGAACGAGGTGCTGAAGGCGATCGCGCAGATCCTGGTGCGGTCGGTGCGTCCGTTCGACTTCGTGACGCGCTGGGGCGGCGAGGAATTCGCCCTCGTCCTGACCCCGCCGGTCACGGAACAAGCGGCCCGCTCGATCTGCGAGCGCTTGAGGGCGGCCGTGGAAGCGACCGCGTTCCGCATGCCCGACATGGCGGGCGTGCTGCGCGCGGCACCCTTGTCGCTCTCGATCGGCGCGGCGATGTTCCCGCAGGATGCCGATAGCGGCGAGGCCCTCTGGCATTCCGCGAACTGCGCCCTCTTGCGCGGCAAGGAGCGGGGAAAGAATCGCGTGATCTTCGTGTCGGAGATGAACTGACGGGGCAGAGCCGGCGGGCCTAGCCCTTCTCCCACACCAGCGTCCCGTCCGGCTTCGCGTCCACGCGCACGAGATCGCCTTCCCGGTATTCGCCTCGGAGAATCCCCATCGCCAGCGGGTTCTGGATCTCCTTCTGGAGGAGCCTCCTGAGCGGGCGCGCGCCGAAGACCGGATCGAACCCCTGGTGCGCGAGCCGGCGCTTCGCCGCCTCGGTCAGTTCGAGTCGGACCTTGCGGTCCTCGAGCAGCGCCTGGATCTTCACGAGCTGCAAGTCCACGATCTTCTCCAGCTCCCGCAGATCGAGGTTCTCGAAGATCACCGTCTCGTCAATGCGGTTCAGGAATTCGGGCCTGAACGTCGCGGCGAGCGCCTCGGTCACGCGCCGGCGCATCTCCTCGCGCTCGTGGCCGGCGAGTTCCCGGATGATCGGGCTTCCGATGTTGCTCGTCATGATCACCGCGGTATTGCGGAAATCCACCGTGCGGCCCTGCCCGTCGGTCAAGCGGCCGTCGTCGAGCAGCTGCAGGAAGATGTTGAAGACATCGGGATGCGCCTTCTCGATCTCGTCGAGGAGGATCACGCTGTACGGACGCCGCCGGACGGCCTCGGTGAGCGAGCCCCCCTCCTCGTAGCCGACGTAGCCCGGCGGCGCACCGATCAGCCGCGCCACCGAGTGCTTCTCGCCGAACTCCGACATGTCAATGCGCACCATCGCCTGCTCCGAGCTGAAGAGGAACTCGGCGAGCGCTTTGGCCAGCTCCGTCTTGCCCACGCCCGTCGGCCCGAGGAAAAGAAACGACCCGAGCGGACGGTTCGGATCCTGCAGGCCCGCCCGCGCGCGCCGGAGCGCGTCGCTGACGGCATGAATCGCTTCATCCTGGCCGACCACCCGCTTGTGAAGCTCCTCCTCCATCCGGATGAGCTTCTCCGCCTCACCCTCGACGAGACGCGTCACCGGGATCCCGGTCCAGCGCGAGACGACGTCGGCGATGTCCTCTTCGTCCACTTCCTCCTTGAGGAGGCGGCCCTTCGCCTGGATCTCCGCGAGTGAGGCCGTCTGGGCCTGCAGCTCCTTCTGCAGCTGAGCCGCGACCCCGTAGCGGAGCTCGGCGACGCGGCCCAGGTTTCCCTGCCGCTCGGCGATCTGCTCCTCCTGCCGCGCATCCTCGAGCTTCTGCTGGAGCGAACGGAGCTTCTCGATGAACTCCTTCTCGCGCTTCCATTGCGCCCTCATCGAGGTGCGCCGTTCGCCCAGGTCGGCCAGTTCCTTCTCGATGCGCTCGAGCCTCTCGCGCGATGCGCGGTCCTTCTCCTTGCGAAGCGCCTCGCGTTCCACCTCGAGCTGCCGGATCCGGCGCTCGATCTCGTCCAGCTCGGTCGGCATCGAGTCAATCTCGATGCGCAGCCGTGAGGCCGACTCGTCCACCAGATCAATCGCCTTGTCCGGCAGGAAACGGTCCGCGATGTAGCGGTTGGAGAGGACGGCCGCCGCGACGAGCGCGGAGTCCTTGATCTTGACGCCGTGGTGCAGCTCGTAGCGCTCCTTGAGGCCGCGGAGGATCGCGATCGTGTCTTCGACGGACGGCTCGCCGACCACGATCGGCTGGAAGCGCCGCTCGAGCGCCGGGTCCTTCTCGATCCGCTTGCGGTACTCGTCGAGGGTCGTCGCGCCGACGGCGCGAAGCTCGCCGCGCGCGAGAGCCGGCTTGAGCATGTTCGAAGCGTCCATCGCCCCCTCGGCCGCGCCGGCGCCGACGAGGGTGTGAAGCTCGTCAATGAAGAGGATGATCTCCCCCTCGGCGCGCGAGATCTCCTTGAGCACCGCCTTGAGCCGCTCCTCGAACTCGCCCCGGTACTTCGCCCCCGCGACGAGCGAGGCGAGATCGAGCGCGAGGACGCGTTTGCTCTTCAGCCCCTCGGGGACGTCGCCGTTCACGATGCGCCCTGCGAGCCCCTCGCCGATGGCGGTCTTCCCGACCCCGGGCTCGCCGATCAGCACGGGGTTGTTCTTCCGCCGCCTGGAGAGCACCTGGATCACGCGGCGGATCTCGCTGTCGCGGCCGATCACCGGATCGAGCTGGCCGCGCCGCGCCAGGTCGGTGAGGTCGCGCGTGTAACGCTGGAGTGCTTCGTACTTCTCCTCGGGCTCCTGGTCCGTGACCCGCTGCCCGCCCCGGATCTCCGCCAGCGCAGCGAGCACCGCCTCGCGCGAGACGCCCGCGCTCTTCAATATGCGCGCCACGTCGCCGTCGGCCGCCGGGCCGCACATCGCAAGGAGGAAGTGCTCGGTGCTCACGTACTCGTCCTTCATCTGCTCGGCTTCGCGCTCGGCGGCGTCGAGCACCTTCTCGGTCCGCGGAGACAGATAGGGCGACGCCGATCCCGAGACACGCGGGACGCGCGCGAGCGCGGTCACCAGATCGCTCCGGAGGACGTCGGGCCGCGCGCCGTGGCGCTCCAGAACGCGCGCCGGGATGCTCCCCTCCTGATCGAGCAGGGCGACGAGAAGGTGCTCGGGCTCGAGAGCCTGATGAGCGTGCTCGCCGAGCAGCCGGCGGGCGCCCTCGAGGCTCTCCTTGGCCTTCACCGTCAAACGATCCGGATGCATCGTTCGATCACCTCCCGCAAACTCTACAGCTGCTCCTTGAACTCCTTGCCCGCGCGAAACCGCACACCTTTGGAGGCGGGGATCTTGATGACCTCGCCGGTCCGGGGGTTCCGGCCCGTGCGCGGCTTCCGCTTCGAGACGGCGAAAGACCCGAAGCCTACGAGGTTCACGCCTCGCTTCGTGTTCGTCCGGATGGCCTCGAGGGCCGCATCAATGGCGGCTCCGGCGTCTTTCTTGGTCAGGCTCGTCTGTTTCGCCACGATTTCGATCAACTCGCCCTTGTTCACCCTCGCACCTCACTTTCGTTCACAGGAATGTCCCAGAGCGGTGAAACGACAGCCGGGGGCGATGTGACGGTCCATCCGCGAACGAGCGGGAACCGCCCCGCAAAGCGCCGGCCGCCTGCGCGCGATTCTTCAGTCCCCGACGACGATCTCCTCGATCGCATCCCCTTCCTCGATCGCATCCGCGACGTCCTGTCCCGACGCCACCTTTGCGAAGACGGTGTAGCGGCCATCGAGGCGTGGCTGCGGCGAGTGGGTGATGAAGTACTGGCTTCCTCCGGTGTCCTTGCCGGAGAGGGCCATGCCGACCGTGCCGGTCAGATAAGGCTCCTGGTTGATCTCGCAGCGAATCGTGTAGCCGGGATCGCCCCATCCATCCCCGCGCGGGCACCCATCTTGAAGCACGAAGTTGGGAACGACGCGATGGAAGCGCCGTTTCGAGTAAGAGCCCTCGCCGGCGAGCCGGACGAAGTTGGCGACCGTGTGCGGAGCGTCCTCCCAGAGAAGCTCGAGCACGATGTCGCCGCGCGCCGTCCGCAACGTGGCGTGCCGCGGGCCCGGCGTGACGAGGCCCTCGTATGCCCTCGGGGAATCCGCGAGAGGGGGTCGCTTCTCCGGAGCGGGCGGCCTCCTGAGGAGAGCGTCCAGCCCGCCGTCCGCGCTCTTGCGGACACGGTAGTCGGCGTCGCTCCTCGCGGCCTGCAGCGTCTTGAGCGCCGGCCGCTCGAGCATCTTCGCGAGCGACCCGACGGCCGTGAGACGAAGATCCGCCGAGCGCTCGAGGATCCCCCGATCGTAGGCTGCCGAAAGCGCGGCGATCGCCGTCGAGTCCTTGAGCGCCCCGAGCGCCTCCGCGGCCACCGCGGCGGCCACGAGGTCGGTGTCGGCCAGCGCGAGAATGAGAGCGCAGA
>JAGVPR010000306.1 GCA_020052115.1 Candidatus Eiseniibacteriota bacterium | reverse complement strand
GCGGAGAGATCGATCGCCGCCGGATCGAACGGCGCGAGCCACGGGGCCAGGAGCGCCGCGAGCGCCGCCAGCAACACGAGAACGAGCCCGGCGCTCGAGAGCGGACTCCTGCAGAGCAGCCGCATACCGGGCACGAACGGCCCGCCGCCCTTCATCTCTCGATTCGCTGTCATCGCAGCGACTCCCGGACCCTCGGGTCGAGCACGGCGTACAGGAGATCCACGACCAGGTTCGTCACGACGAACACCGCGGCCAAGAAGAGCACGCCGCCTTCGACCACCGGGACGTCGCGGGCCCTCACGGCATCCATGATGGCCCGCCCGAGCCCGGGCCAGGAGAACACGGTCTCGGTCGCTACGGCCCCGCCCAGGAGACCCGCGAGATCGAGCCCGATCACGGTGACGATCGGGAGCAGTGCGTTCGGGAACGCGTGCCTCAGGATCGCCTGCCGCCGGGACAGCCCTCTCGCGCGCGCGGCCTGCACGTACCCGCGAGAGACGTTCTCGAGGACGCTCGAACGTGTCATCCGGGCGATCGTGCCGGCCGAGACGGCCGCGAGTGTCACCGCAGGCAGCACGAGGTGCGAGACGCCGCCGTAACCTCCGACGGGAAACCATCGGAGCCCCGCGGCGAAAAGGAGGATGAGGAGCATCCCGAGCCAGAACACGGGCATCGAAACCCCCAGAAGCGCGAGCCCCATGGCCACCGCGTCCACGAGCGACCGCGGCCGCGCGGCGGCCGCGAGACCCGCGCCCACCCCGATGATCGAAGCGAGCGTCACCGCGGTCACGGCCAGGAGGGCCGTCGCCGGGAATCGCTCCGCGATCAACTCGGACACAGGACGCCTCTGGCGGTACGACTCTCCGAGATCGCCGCGCGCGAGACGCCCGAGATAGGCCGCGTAACGCTCCGGCAGCGGCCGGTCCAGATGAAGGCGCGCCCGCACGGCCTGGAGCGCGGCCTCGTCCGCGTGCTGGCCTGCCATGAGACGCGCAGGATCGCCGGGGATCGCGAATAGGACAAAGAACACGAGAGTTGCGATCCCCCAGAGGACGACCGGGAGCCAGAGAAGCCGCCGCACGATGTACCGCTTCACGGCTTCCTCTGGCGAACGCCGGAGAAGTCAATGGCCCAGTCCCCGACGGCCGGAAGCCCGATCCCGTCCCATCTCGGCGCCACGAGCGCGACGTCCCGCATCGCGTAGCCGAAGATCCACGGCGCCTCGGCGACGGCCAAGCTCTCCGCTTCGGCGTAGAGTCTCGCGCGTTGCTCCCTGTCCGCGATCCGCCGCGCCTCCTCGACTAGGGCATCGAAACGCGGATTCGCATAGTAAGAGTCGTTTCCCGCCGCGCCCCTCATCGCCGAGTTCAGAAGCACATAGAGGAAGTTATCCGGATCCGGGTAGTCCGCATACCAGGTCGCATGGAAGAACGCGCTCTCGCCGCGATTCGTCGCGTCGAGGTAGGCGGCCCAGTCGGCGCTTCGAAGCCGCACCCGCACACCGACCTCGCCGAGATTCGCCTGCACGACCTCGCAGACGCGCTGCACCAGCCCGTCGGCCCTGTGCCAGAGCACGATCTCCTCGAGACCGCCGCCGCCGGGGAAACCGGCTTCGGCCAGAAGTGCGCGAGAGAGAGCCGGATCGTACGCGTAGCCTTCGGGGGCGCGCGTCCCCCATCGAAGCGCGGGCGGCAGCACGCCCGGGATCGGCTCGGCCGCGCCCTCCAGGACCACGCGGCAGATCGCCTCGCGGTCAATCGCATGGTTGAACGCGCGCCGCAGCGCCGGGCGGCCTTCGAAGGGCGGCTTCCCCTGGTTCATCCCGAAGTACGTCATGGCGAGGATCGGCCACTCGAAGACCTCCTGCGGCCTCTCCCGCCTGAGCGATTCGAGGCGCCCGGGCGGCAGCTGATCGAGAAGGTCCATCGTGCCGCGGCGGTACTCCTCGAGCGCGGCTGTCCGATCCGGGACGACCCGGAAACGAAGCGAGGCGATCGCGGGCGCGCCGCCGTAGTAGCCGTCGAAGCGCTCGAGTCGCACCTCGATGTCGTGCCGCCACGCCGTCAAGCGGAACGGACCGCACCCCACGGGCGCCGTGCCGAAGCGGCCATCGCTTCCGGCCGACGAGGGCACGATCGAGGCGGCCTCCATCGCGAGGAAAGGAAGGAAGAGCGCCGACGGTCGCGAGAGCCTGAGCCGGATCCTACGGTCGTCCAGCACCTCGATTCCACGCACGGAGGAGGCCGCTCCACGATGGAACTCCTCGGCACCCTCGAGATCGAGGAGCGACCATGGGCGCTCGCTGGCCGTCGCCGGCGCCAGCACCCTCTCGAACGACGCGCGGACGTCCGCCGCCGTGACCGCTTGGCCGTCATGGAACCGGACGTCGTCGCGAAGCGTGAAGACGTAGGACTGCCCGCCTTCCTCCTCCACCCAGGAGGCGGCCACGGCCGGCCGCACTTCGAGCGTCACCGGATCGAGATCCACGAGCCCGTCGAATATCTGACGCACGATGCCGCCGCCGACCGTATCCGTCGTGTGGGCTGGATCGAGGGTCGGGGGGTCGCCGAGGAGCCGCACGGTGAACACCGGTCCAGAAGCGCGCTCATTCTTCGCGCAGCCCAGTGCGATCACCGAGGAGATGGCGAGGAAAACGCCGAACGAGCAAAGGGCGCGCGAAGCGCCTCTCGGCGGGCGCGCAAAAGGCCGGCGAATCAGGCGGCGGAAGCCTTCGCCGCCTTGCCTTCGTCGTCCAGCGGAAGCGTCACGAAGAACGTCGTGCCCTTCCCCTCGGCGCTCTCGGCGTGGATGCGCCCGCGGTGGCTCTCCACGATCCGGAAGCAGGTCGGTAGACCGAAGCCGTGTCCGTCCACCTTGGTCGTGAAGTTCGGTTCGAAGATCTGCTCGAGGACGCCGGGCGACATGCCCGGGCCGTTGTCGGTCACCATGAACTCCGCGTGCTTGCCGCGCCGGTGGGTCTCGATCCGGATCCGGCGCGACTCCGTCTTCGCGTCGCGGAACGCATCGGCCGCGTTGCTCAGCAGATTCAGCAGAACCTGCTGCACCTGTCCGCCGTCGAGCAACAACGTCCCGACCGACGGATCGAAGTCCATGTCCCATTCGATCCCATCGTACTTGTTCTGCGGCTTCACGAACTCCACCGTGCGGCGGAGCAGGTCGTTCAGCTCGATCGGCTGCTTCTTCAGCTCCTTGTGGGAGAAGTCCATGAGGCCCTTGGTCAGGACCGCCATGTTCTGGATCTGGTCCCGGATCATCTCGAGACCCTTGTCCTCGGCCGCCGGCTCCGCGGCCGCCTTCCCGCGCTTCATGATCATGAGCTGCGCCCGGCCGGAGAGCGCGGCGAGATAGTTGTTCAGCTCGTGGGCGATCTCGGCGGCCATCTCACCCTTGGCGGCCATGCGCTCCGTGCGGATCAGCGTCTCGTGCGTCCGCTGGAGATCGCGGTACTTCTTGTCGGCGTCGCGGATGAACAGGATCGGCACGAAGAAGAGCAAGATGCCGCCGATGCCCATGGCCAGGTACGATAGCACGAGCAGCGGAGAGAGAGCAAAAAGGGCGGCCGAGCTCGATATGTCGTGCCCGTACCCGTATTCGCGCCGCCAGACGGTGCGGACCGCTTCTCCCCCGCTGATCGCGATCGCTCCCGCGACGAAGAACGTGTTCGAGAAGAAGTAGACGGCCCCTGCCGTCACGGCGCCGGCCAGCGCGCGCGGCTGCTGGAAAGACGCCATCGAGAGCGCCTCCCCGGCTACGAGGTCGAAGGCGTGCCCCGCGAGGAACGCGGTCACGACGATCTGCGAGAAGCCGAAGATCCCCTTGTACCAGGGCTTTCGTTGGAAGAAGAGCGTCGCGATGAGCACGCTCAGCCCGATGATCCACATCGCCTGATCGGCCGGCAGGAGGAACAGAACGGCGAAGTTCACCATCGAGGCCGACGATGTGGTGCCCTTCGAGGTCAGCGTCGGGAGCCAGAGCAGCTCGGAAGCGATGCACGCGAGAAAGAGGAAGAGGAGCCGGTCCGGTCTCAGATCCGTGGCGTCGGGCCGGTCCACGGCAATCGCCGCGAGCGCCAGCACCGACACGGCGCACACGTAGACGACGATCGTGAGGCGCTGCCGGCTGAAGGCCATGCGCATCCTTTCCCTCATCCCGGAAGAAGGAGCACCGGTACCGATGTCGTCCGCCCCTTGGCCGTCACACGGATCCAGTAGCGACCCGCCGCGGCGCGCCTCCCCTGCCGATCCAGCCCGTTCCAGGTCACGCTGGCCGCGCCGTCCGCCTCCCGCGGC
>JAGVPR010000170.1 GCA_020052115.1 Candidatus Eiseniibacteriota bacterium | reverse complement strand
GGCGACGACGACGGCCGGGGCGAGCGCGCCCTGCGCCGCGCCGCTCACGCCGTCATTGACCGCTTCGGCTACCTTCAGCTCGACACCGTTTCCGTAGCCGGCGCGCGAAGCCACTCCATCGTTCTGATGTCCCGGCTCGAACGCGCCAGCTCGGAGCTGGGCGAGTCGCTGCTCCAGCCGGGTGAACCTCTCTTCGAGTACTGGGGGCACGAGGTCTGTTGGCTCCCCCTCTGCCTGTACCCGGTCATGGCGTGGCGCCGGCGGCGCTTTCGCCATCATCCCTGGTGGGGCGATGTGATCGGAACTCATCCCGGCCTTGCGGATGAGATCATGAAGCGCGTGCGGGAAAACGGTCCCTTGAAGTCCAGTGACCTCGAGGGGAAGTCAGGCCCAGGCTGGTGGGATCACAAACCCGCAAAGAACGTGGCGGTAGCTCTGTGGTCGGCGGGGGACCTGGCGGTGAGGGAGCGCCGGGCGTTTCAGCGCACCTTCGATCTGCCGGAGCGGGTGATCCCGGAGGGCTGGCGGGCCGCCGCGGAGCCGCCGCTCGCGGAGGCGCTCAAGAGCTTGTTGCTCCGGGCGCTCGAAGGGCACGGATGGGCGCCGACCGGCACGCTCGCGCGGACCTGGCGGCTTCGCCTCATGAAGAACGAGATCGCCCATGCCCTGAAGGAACTCGTCGAGGAAGGCGCCGTCGTCGAGTGCGCGCTGGACTCGGGAGACGGGAGCCGCATCCGCGGCTGGATCCGGCCCGGGGATCTCGAATTGGCCGCGCGGCTGGAGAAAACGAGGCCCAGCCCGGCGAATCCCACGCTCCTCTCCCCCTTCGATCCCCTCCTCTGGGAACGAGACCGCGTGCGCCGGCTCTTCGGTTTCGACATGACCATCGAGATCTTCGTCCCGGCGGCGCGCCGCACCTACGGCTACTACTGCCTGCCCGTCCTCGCCGGGGAGCGCCTGGTCGCCCGGGTTGACCTGAAGGCCGACCGAAAGGCGCGTGCGCTCCGCGTCCTGTCCTGCCGCGTGGAATCGAAAACCGCCTCAGGCTTCACCCCGGCCGAAGGCCGCGCGCTGGCGCGACAGGCGGTTGAGCGCTACGCCCGCCAGGCGGGACTGGCGGCGCGCTCGAGGTAGCTCGCTTCGGTACCGGCGCCGTGGATGCAGCCCCATCAGGACCGCACGAAGTGCGGCATCTCTGCCGGGATCTCGAGTGCGACTTCGACGATCCCGGCGTATCCGCCGTCGCGATACCACGGCGACTGGTAGATGAGCTTCCTCACGCCGTTCTTCTCGATCGTGTAGACGTTTCGCTGCCGCGTCGCCAGTTGATCCGCGAGCTTCGTGCGCGAGGGCTCGGGGTGGCAGTTCAGCACGTTGGTGCCGATGAGAGCCCGGCCTCCGTCCGCCTCGTACACCACCGCGGCCCTGTCGTTCATCTCCAAGATGATGCCGTCGGGATCGCACACCGTGACGGCGCCGGGGAACTCCCGCACCCAAGCATGCTCCTGCATTCCGTTCTCCTCTCGGCCCGCCCGCGCGCTCCCGCGCCGGTCACCGGCGCCGGAAATAGGTGCGCACCTCCTGCGGCCCTCGCCTCTCACCCCATGCGTCGAAGCCCTTCCCGCCCAGAACACCGACGAGCGGCGCGGGATCGAAGGGCGTGATCAGCTCGAGGATCCCGCCCGGGCCGAGCGCTTCCGCCGCCCGCACGACATCGGGAAGCGGATGACGGCCTTCCTCGATCGCGGGCCGGGCATCCACGGTCGCGGCCACTCGATCGCGATCGAACCAGGACGGCGCCTCCTCCCCCGCGCCGGCCGGGCTGCCGGACTCCCCGCCCATCGCATCCACAGGTGGAGACTCGTCGCCTCCCGCGGCCCGGCGCAGCGCATGGATCACTCCCGCCACATCCAGTCCCCCGATACGCGCCACCTGGGCGAGCGTGGCCACCTTCGCCACGGTGGCCCGGAGCACGGGATTCCTCAATCGCTGGAACTCAGGCGAGAGGCCGATCAGTGTCTCCTCGAGATGCGGATAGTTCTGCAGGAGTTCGCTCACCTTGGTCTGGGGTGTGATCGGGATCGGTTGCGGGTGCTTCATTTCGCCGCTCCCCGCTTCTCGTAGCTCAAGAGCCGCTGCTCCCCCTGGAGCCGGCGCAGCTCCGTGAGGTCCTGACTGACCTCGAGCGTGCCCAGATACTCCCCCTGCTGATTGCGCACGGCAAAGTACTCGATGTGGATGAACTTCCCGTGCAGTTCGATCCAGAAAGGCGCCCGATCCTCCCGCCCGCTGCGGAAATCGTCCACGATCTGCGCCACGATGTGCACGGACGCCGGCGGATGGCACTGCTGCACCTTGCGGCCGAGAATGGCCACGTTTCGATCGAAGATCCGCTCCGTCCCCTGCGTGAAATACCGCACGCGATCTTCGCCGTCAACGAAGGTCACGTCGAACGGGAGCGTGTTGAGCACGGTGGTGAGCTGCTCGACGGTCATGCTGCCCGAGGGCATGCGCACCAGGCCGTCCGAAAAGGGCGAGGCCTCGCCGGGGGCGGCCGCCGGAGAGGCCGGGGGGGCAGCACCGAGCGAGGCCGCCACCGCCGGCGCGCCGGCGATGGCTTGGCTCGCTCCTGGATCCTCGGCCCAGACCGGGGGCGACTCGAGCAGACACCATCCGATCTCGCCGCTCTGAACCTGGATCGCCCGCCATTCCGCCTCGGTCAGATGATCGAAACTCATCGGGAAGAGAATCTGCTCTTCCTTGAAGATCATCTCCTCCACGGCCGCGGCGGCCGGCCCGAGAACGAGCAAGGCAACCGCCTTCAGGCTCCCCGCGTCCGCCCCGCGGGCGGCAACCAGAGCCTCGACGGCCCCCTTGAGCAGCGCGCGCGCCTCATCATCTTTTCCCCACATCACGGTCGAGGGACCGGAGATGCCGCGCGCCTCCAGATAAGGGAAGAGAAGGTTCTCCTTGCGACGGTAATGACGGTCCACCTCCTGGAGCCGGCGGAACCGCTCCAGCATGCGCTCGATCAGGGCCCCGGCCGGCGACTTCTCCGGCAGGGCGCTCACTTCGCCGAGGAGAGCCGCGAGCGCCCGCGTCTCCGCCTCCAGCGCGCGGTTCTCTCTCCGGAACAGATCAATCGGATGGCCGGCGGGCGGCTCCTTGGCCGCCGAAAGATCAATGATCCCCTTGAGAGCGGCGCTGTGCACATCGCAAAGGGCTTGGACCTCTTCGATCGGGAGCTCCCCGCCCGCGATCAGCTCCTGCTCGACCTCGACGACGAGTCCGTACGGCACCTCACCCATCAGGCGATGGAGTTGCGTTCGCACGGCCTCCGGCGCCGCTCCTTCGTGCAGCTGCAGGATGAGATGCTTGAGCGTGTCCTTCTTCATTCGGTTGTTGTCAATCAACTCGCTCACGTACGGGCTCCTTTCACGCGGCCGCCTCCCCCCGAATCCGAGGTGCATCGGAGGACCATCTTACGGCAGACTTGGTCCCTCCCGAAACCCCTGTAGGAGTTGACGGGAACTCGCGCCGACCTCGCCGTCCCCGCTCTAAACAACCCCTCCCCAACGACCGATAAGACCTTGCGGGTGACCAGAGACCATTAATAGGCGGAGCGGCCATGCCGAAGGCGTACGTGCGCTTCTACATTCAACCGAATCTCCCGAAGGAACTCGCCGATCTGAGCGAACTGGCCTACAACCT
>JAGVPR010000294.1 GCA_020052115.1 Candidatus Eiseniibacteriota bacterium | reverse complement strand
GCGACGTCGCGGGCGAGGCAGGCGGTGCCGGCCGAAACGGCGAGTCCCCTCGCACCGGAGACGAGGTCGCGGGGCTCGCAAGTCGCGCCATCACCTCCCGCGTGATGAGGCGCACCAGTTCCTCGCGATCGGCGGGCGAGAGCGGCCGCGAAGAATCCGGCCGATACCGTTCGCTCACAGCGTCCCTTCCCTTCCCGGCAGCAAGTCGGCGGTCCCGACCTCGCGGATCATCCCGCCGCGATCAGCGAGGAAGATCCGCGCCCTGGGCGCGAATGTCGCGAGGACTTCGCGACAGGCGCCGCAGGGTGTGACGAGTTCGTCCCTCTCGGTTGTGATCGCGACCGCAACGATCTCCGTGGCGCCGGCCGCCAGCGCGGAGAACACCGCGACACGTTCCGCGCACAGGCCGAGCCCGAACGAGACGTTCTCGATATTGCACCCGCGGTACACCGTTCCGCTGGACGCGAGCGCGGCGGCGCCCACGCGGAATCGCGAGTACGGCGCGTGCGCGTTCCGCAGCGCCTCGCGCGCCTCGTGAAGGAGCCCGGCCCCGTCCATCAGATTTCCCTCAGAAAGCTGCGACCGGCCAGGGTCGGCGTGACGCCGAAGGCCTCGGCCAGCGTGGCCCCGACGTCCGCGAACGACTCGCGCGTGCCGAGATCCACGCCGCCCCTCACGCGGCGGCCCGTGACCAGCAACGGCACATACTCGCGAGAATGGTCGGTCGAGACCGTCGTCGGATCGTTTCCATGGTCCGCGGTGATCACGAGAAGATCGTCCCTCTCCGCGCGACCGAGCACCTCCTCGAACCTCTCGTCGAACTCTTCGAGCCCGTGCGCGAACCCCTCGACGTCGTTCCGATGCCCCCAGAGCATGTCGAAGTCCACGAGGTTCGCGAAGATGAGGCCTCGGCGCACGGACTTCATGGCGCCGACCATGGCCTCCACCCCCGCGGCGTTGCTCTCGGTGGCGATCGCCTCGCCGATCCCGCGCCCCGCGAAGAGGTCGCTCACCTTGCCGATCGCGATCACAGGGATATTCGCAGCGGTGAGGCGATCGAGCACGGTCTCGCCGCCCGGCTCGACCGAGAAATCGTGCCGGCGAGGCGTGCGGTAGTACTTGCCGCTCGGGCCGGCGAAAGGACGCGCGATGACACGGCCGACCGCGTGCTCGCCCCTCAGGATGCCGCGCGCGATCCGACAATACTCATAGAGCTGCCGGATCGGCACGACCTCCTCGTGCGTGGCGATCTGGAAGACTGAGTCGGCGGAAGTGTAGATGATCGGCTTGCCGGTGCGAACGTGCTCGTCGCCCAGCCGCTCGATGATCTCGGTCCCCGAGGCGGCGAGGTTGCCGAGCGTGCCGCGGCCGATCCCGGCCTCGAAGGCGTCCACGATGTCGCGCGGGAATCCGTCCGGGTAGGTCGGGAACGCGCGCTCGGTCACGAGTCCCGCGATCTCCCAGTGACCCGTCGTGCTGTCCTTGCCCGGGCTCTTCTCGGCCATGCGCCCGTGCGCGCCCTTCGGAGCGGCCTCCGGCGGGACGCCCACGATCGGCACGATGTTGCCGAGGCCAAGGGAGCCGAGGTTCGGCAGACGCACGCCGCCACGCGCGCGAGCCAGATTCGGCAGGGTCGAGCTGCCCCGGTCGCCGTAGCGGTCCGCGTCGGGGAGTTCCCCGACGCCGACGCCGTCGAGAATGATGAGGAGGCAACGCATCCGTTCTATCCTGGCCCTCTACGACTCCACGAGTCCGAGGCCTTTCCAGCCAGCCGCCGGCTGCGGCGCCTCGGGATCGTGATCTCCGATGAGCGTTACCGTCTTTCGCACCTGGCGCCCCGAAACAAAGGAGCGCGGCACGCGCTTGCCGATCGAGCAAAGGAACTCGTAGCCGATCGTGTCGGCGCGCTGGGCCACTTCGGCGAGCGCGAGTCTCTCTTCGCCCTGCGACCCGAGCATCACGACCTCATCTCCCAGAGAGACCGATGGCAGCTCGGTGAGATCCACCAGCGTGATGTCCATTGTCACGCGCCCCACCACGGGGACGCGCCGTCCGCCGACGAGAACGACCCCGCGGTTGGATGACGCGAAAGGGTATCCGTGGCCGTAGCCCACCGGAACGACGCCGATGCGGCTGGGCCGCCGCGTCACAAACGTACGGCCGTAAGAAAGCCCCTCGCCCGCGGGCACGTCCTTGATCTGCACGAGCCGGCTCTTGAACGACATCACCGGCTCGAGATCTATCGTGCGCGACGGATGCGCCGGGAGATGGCCGTAGAGCAGGAGCCCGGGGCGAACCATCTCGAAGGAGGCCTGCGGCAGATTGAGAATCGCCGCGCTGTTCGAGGCGTGCAGCAAGAGCGGCCGGAATCCCCGCTCCTCGAGTCGCGCCACCACGCGATCGAACCGCTCGAGCTGCTCGCGGGCGAAAGAGAGATCTTCGGAGTCGCTCGACGGAAAGTGCGTATAGACCCCCTCGATGGAGATCGCCGGCAACCCGGCCGTCTCGAGGATGAACTTCACGGCATCCTCGTACCGCACGCCTCCCCGGCCCATGCCGGTGTCCACCTCGATATGGACGATCGACTCGCGCCCGAGCGCGGCGGCGACGCGAGAGAGCCGGCGGGCGAACTCCGGCGTCGCGGCGGAGGAGCGGAAATCGTAGCGGACGATCCCCTCCACTTCCGAGGGGAGCGCCGGGGAGAGGATGAGGATCGGGGCGCGAACGCCCGCCTCGCGAAGCTCGATCCCTTCGTGCAGCGTGGCCACGCCGAACATGTCCACGGCCAGGTGCTGCGCGAACCGGCAGACCTCGCGCGCGCCATGCCCGTATGCATCGGCCTTGACGACGAACAAGAGCCGAACGCCGGCTCCCAGATCCCGCCGCGCGGCTTCCACGTTGTGGCGAAGGGCGTCGAGATCCACTTCGACCCAAACCGGGTATTCCATGAACTCTCCTTGGGGCCTAACCGTTTATATCACACGCGGCTCAGCGCGTGAAGGCCGCTCAGTTCCCGACGCCTCAGGTTCCCTCATCTCCCTTGGCGGCCTTCATGCCGGGGCCAAGGCCGCCGAAGACGACGAGGCGACCTGGCGTTCCAGCCCCATCGCGTAGGGTATCCTCTGACGACCGGTGTGTTCTTCACCCGTGAAGAAGGAGCCGTTCATGAGCGACGATTCACCGAGCACCGACCGCAATCCGAACGAGCATCCGCTGCTCCGCCTCGAGGCCCTCTGCGCGCGCCTTCGGGGCGATGGCGGCTGCCCCTGGGACCGCGCGCAGACGATGCGCTCCCTCACGCCGTACATCCTCGAGGAGGCGTACGAGGTTCTCGACGCCGTCGAGGCGGGCGCCGACGCCTCGCTTCGTGAGGAGATGGGGGATCTGCTCTTCTTGCTCTTCCTCATGCTGGAAATCGCGCGAGAGGAGCGCCGCGCGAGCGTCGAGGACGTGGTCCAGCAGATCGTGGAAAAGATGATCCGCCGCCATCCGCACGTCTTCGCGAAGACGGCCGACATCTCCTACGACCGGGCGATGATCCAGTGGGAGGAGATCAAGCAGGACGAGGGGCGGAAGGCGCACACCTCCGTCCTGGACGAGATCGGCGAGACGATGCCGGCGCTGCTGCTCGCCTTTCGCATCCAGCAGAAGGCGGCCGCGGTGGGTTTCGATTGGCCCGCCGCCGGGCCGGTCGTGGACAAGGTCGAGGAGGAGACGCGGGAGCTGCGCGAGGCCTTCGCTTCGGGAGACCGCGAGCGGGCGCGCGCCGAATTGGGCGACCTGATCTTCGCCTGCGTCAACCTCTGCCGCTTCCTCGATGCCGATCCGGAACGCCTGCTTCGGTCCACCGTGAGGAAGTTCCGCGAGAGATTCCGCCACATCGAGGAAACGCTCGCCGGACAGGGCCGCGGTCCGAAGGACGCGACGCTCGAGGAGATGGACCGGCTCTGGGAGGAATCGAAGAGGCTCGATAGCCCGCGCTGAAGTTCCCGCGCGCGGGCCGCCGCTCCTTGCGTCACCCGCCCATCGTGCGGTGGTTGGTCACCAGGATGAGGCTCGCCGGGCCCGCGCCGATGTTGCGAAACCCGTGCAGGCGCCGCGCGAAGTAGTGAAACCCGTCACCGGTTTCGAGCACGCGTTTCTCATCTCCGACGCGCACTTCGATCCGTCCGCGCACGATGTATCCGGATTCCTCGCCGTGGTGTCCATCGAACTCCACGCGCCCCTGAGACCCTTCCGGCAGCAGGAACTGAAAGGCGCGGAGCCGGGCGCCCGCCACACCCTTCGTGAGCGCCTCCACCTGGACGTGACCGAAGACGACCGCCGGCGATCGTTCGCTGGACCGGGTGTGCGACAGATCCGGTAGCTCTTCGCGCTCGATGAAGTACGCCGGCTCGCGATCCAGCGCCTGCGCGATCCGGCTGAGCGCGTTGATCGTCGGGCACGTGCGCCCCCGCTCGATCTCGGAGATGTGCGTGGCGGAGAACCCCGACTGGGCCTCCACGTCCTTGAGCGTCATCCGGCGGCGAAGACGCTCGCTCCGGATTCGACCTCCGAGCACGGCGTTGGAGATGACGGAAAGGTCCCCGTGCGTGGACGCCCCGGGGCACCGGTGCCCGCTCACAGCACCACCTTCGGGCACGACGCCCAGAGCACCGTGCACGGCTCGAGCCCGGGGTTTCGCACTCCGTGCGCCAAGCGGGCCCTGAAGTGGATGCTGTCGCCCGCTTCGACCCGGACCACGGTCTCGCCCGTGTGCACCTCGAGGCTTCCGTCCAAGACGAGAGCGAATTGCTCGCCTTCGTGCCGCCGCATGACCGGGGTCGAGTGATCCGGCGGGAGCAACATGAGCATCGCCGTCAGCTCGGAGCGCGCGAGGCCGTTCGTCAGCGACTCCAGGAAGATGCGTCCCTGGTCGAGACCCAGCCGGTCGCGTCCTTCTCTGGGCGCGACGTGGACGGGCATCGCAATCGGGACGTCAATGAGAAAGGCGGCGTCCACCTCAAGGGCGTGGGCGATCTTCGCGAGGATCCCGATCGTCGGAGATGTCTTTCCGCGCTCGACCTCCGAAACGTGGGTCGCGCTCACGCCCACCTTCGCCTCCACGTCCTTGAGCGTGAGGCCCCGTTCCAGCCGGATGCGCTTGACCCGCTTGCCGAGATCGTGGTTGCACCGCACATTCATTTCAGCTCTCCTGGATGCCCGCCGCCTTGAAGATCTCTGCTTCAGGCCGGCATGATGCCCTGCGAGCGCAGGGCCAGCCCAGACAGCCGATACACCAGGCGGGCCGCCATGAAATCCGGCGCGACCAGCCCAGGCACTGGATTGAGCTCCACGACGTCGAAACCGACTATCCGTCGCACGCGACTCAACGCCTCCAACAGGTCAACCACGTCGTACCACCCCAGACCTCCGGGCTCCGGCGTGCCGACCGCGGGCATCACTGCCGGGTCGAAGACATCGCAATCCACGGTGACGTACACGTCGTCGGAGAGCCCTCCGAAGAGGGCGTCCGGCTTCAGGGCACCGCCCAGGATTTCGCGCGCCATGTACAGGCGAAGGCCCTTCTGCTTCACGTGAGCGCTCTCCTCCGACGAGAGGCTCCGGATGCCCGCCTGAACTGCGGGCACATGTTCCCGCACGCGCCGCATGACGCATGCGTGGCTGAACGAGCTTCCTTCGTACTGATCGCGGAGGTCTGCGTGAGCGTCGAACTGGAGCACGCTCAAGCTCGGCCATCGCGCCTGGTGGGCACGAACCGCGCCGAACGTCACCGAGTGCTCGCCGCCGAGCATGCCGACGAGCTTCCCGGCCGACAGGTGCAGAGAGACCTCCCTCTCCACGGCCGCGACCATGTCGGCCGGACCGCTGACGAGCGGCGGCACAGGGGGCAACGTATGAAGAACCGAAGAGTAGAAATCGCCGCCCAGCTCTTCGTCATGAAGCTCGACGAAATGGGAGGCTTCGATGATGGCCTGGGGACCCCGGCGGGTTCCGGGCGCATAGCTCGTGGTCAGGTCGTAGGGAACCGGCAGCAGGACCGCGAGCGAAGCGCTGTAGTCGCAATCCACACCGAGGAAACCGGTTCCGAGGGGTTCTTCCGACGACCACGAGGACGGCGCAGACGACTTTGGATCCCGCACACCGCCTCCCAGAGCCTGTCCGCTTGCGAAGGTGCGGCCACCCCTTCAGCCACCTCGGCGCCAGGCTCATTTGGCAGGAAGAGCCGATGCCGGGAGCGCTCGTTGTCAGGCCGCGAACACCGTAGCTTTCGACAGCATGAGGAATTATATGGCCCGCTGATTCGGGGTCAAGTCTGAAAGTGGACCTTTCCGAGACGCCGGCCGAGTGCCGCGGCAGATACTCCTTGACGGACCGGGAGCCTAGCCGGGACACTGTTAAGGTTCTGGCTAGTTTCTGCTGGGACGCTGCCGAGAGAGGGCCGTTTTCGGACCCGATCGGCAATGATCGATCCGTCCGTTTCCCTGCGAAACGAACGAACTTCTACCGTCAACGGATCGGCTCAGGCGTTCCGGAGCCCTGCTTGCGTCGCCAGCGGTGAGCTGTTTCCTCCACTCGGGGATGACTCCGCCGCGACGAAAAGGAGGTCCCCATGGCACTTGCGCATCCTGAGATTTCGCTTCCGCGCGTCTCCGTTCATCTCCGTGCGCCTCGTCCCGTCGAGCCGGTCCTGGCAGGGTCCACCGTCGCGCGTGTAGCCGCCGGGCTGGCATTCGGTCTGCTTTTCGGCGCCGGAGCCTTCATCGTGCAGTCCACGGCTCTGGGGCGCGTGCCCGCACCTGAAGGGCCTCTGCCGCCGGACATCCGCTCGGTGCAGGACGTGGCCGAGCCCTGGTTCGCCGAGGCTGAAGCGTTCGCCGAAGGCGTCACGCCCGCGAGCCTGCGGCCCGCCTTCCGGCCGATCGTCCGCCCCCGTCCGCCCCGGCAGACTCCCCTCGCAATGGCGGCCGCGGGAATTCGGGTCATCGCGACGGCGTATACGTCGGAGGTCGGACAGACCGACGAGTCGCCTCTCGTGACCGCGATGAACACCGAAGTGCGGGAGGGCGTCATCGCGCTGTCCCAGGATCTGCTGCGGTCGTTCACACCCGGCGCCCCCTTCGACTTCGGCGATGTCGTCGAAGCGAAAGGCATCGGCCGCTTTCAAGTAGAGGACACCATGCATCCCAGGTGGCAGAAGCGCGCCGACATCTGGTTCCCCACACGGGCCGACGCGATGCGTTGGGGCTCGCGGCACGTGCTGCTGAAGCGGGTGACGGAACCGAAGTGATCCGGCCCGCCGGCGGCGCAATCCCCCGTTTCATCCTCGCGGCCCTCGTGGTCGCGCTACTCTGCACGGCTTCGCTCGTCGCCGTAGCGACCGCGATGACATCGGTCCGGCCGGCGACGCCGATCGAGGATCTCTACTTTGCCGTGAGAAGCGCCGCGGAGAGTAACGACACGATCCCTGCGCCTCCGGCCTTCGCGGCGGTTCTCCTCGAGGCGCAACGCACCCGCGGCGACATTGCCGGCACCTCCGGATGGGGGCCGATGGACGCGCGTGTCTCCGGCTGCGCGAGCGGCGCTGAACTACCTGCGCGATTCGCCGACCTGCCCGAAACGCTCCGAGCGCCGGGGCGGACATTGGCGTTGCGCGCGGAGGCATTGCGGCGCGTGTTCGATGCGAGCCACACGCACTACGGAGACGCCCGCGGCTACTATGCGAAGTCCGGACCGATCACCGCCGAGGTGCGGGGCGCGTGGACGGCGTATCTCGACGGGACCGCCGGCCGTGATGAGGCGCTGGCGCGGATCGTCGC
>JAGVPR010000060.1 GCA_020052115.1 Candidatus Eiseniibacteriota bacterium | reverse complement strand
GGGCTTGCCGGAGCGCGATCTCTCCAAGGCGCTCGGCGGCGTTGATGCCGCGGTGGTCTCCTCCGCGGCGGGAACGCTCGTCGAAAGCGGGGTGCTTTGCCGGTTGCCCGACGGCACGCTGGTCCACCGCGACGCGGTGGCCGAATCGGCTTCGGTCATCCACCTTGAGCTGGAGCGCCACCAGCGCGAGCATCCGATCCGCTGGGGGATAGCGAAGGGCGAGCTGAAGAGCCGCCTCGCACGGCCGGTGCCGGCGGGGCTCTTCGACGCGCTCCTCGCGAAAGAGACCGCCGCGGGACGGCTTCACCAGCGAGGGGATCGCGTCCGCACCGGCGGAGCCGATTCAGCGCTTTCTCCCGAGGCGGCGAGGTTCCGCGAGAAGGTGGAGGCGCTGCTCCTCGCGCATCCGTTCGCGCCGCCCTCGCCGAAGGAGATGATCGCGTCCGCGCCCGGGCTCGCGCCCGACGACCTCACCGAGATGCTCCAGCTGTTGGTCTTCGAGGGGCGCGCCACGCGGATCACGAGCGACCTCTACTACCACGCCGGAGCGCTCGGGGACTTGGAGCAGCGCCTCCGCGCGTTCTTCGGTTCGAATGAGGAGCTGACGGTCGGGGGTTTCAAAGACCTCTTCGGGGTCTCGCGGAAGCACGCCGTCCCGCTCCTCGAGCATGCCGACCGCGCAGGGCTCACGCGCCGCCGGGGGGACGTGCGCATCGCGGGGCCGCACCTGGAGCCTTCCTGACAGTCGGGCCGTAGACCGAGACGATCGCGCGGCGGCCGGATTCTCGCGCCGGCGGAGGTGTTTGACCCGCTCGCCGCGCGGGGCTATCCTCGTCAGGGTCTCGACATCAGCGGGGAGGAAGAGGCGCTGTTCGCGCCGGGGAGGAGGAGGTCATGAGCGTACGCATCGGCGAAGGAAGACTCAGCTGCGAGGATATGCACCGCGTCGCCCGGCGCGACGATCGCGTCGAGCTCACGGATGCGGCCCGCCGGCGCATCGCTCACTGCCGCGAGTTCGTGGAGCGCAAGGTCCGCGAGGGCGCGGTGATGTACGGCATCACGACGGGGATCGGCGAGCTATCGGAAACGATCCTCAGTCCCGAGCAAACCGAACGCTTCCAGCGTTTTCTCGTCTATAGCCATGCGGCCGGATACGGCGACCCGCTCCAGATCTCGGACGCCCGTTCCGCGGTGCTCTCCCGCATCTCGGTGCTTTCGCAGGGGCATTCGGGCATCCGCCCGGTTCTCGTGGACACGATGGTCGAGATGCTGAACCGCGGCGTCACGCCGGTCATGTGCGAGAAGGGGTCGGTCGGCGCTTGCGGCGACCTTTCTCCGATGTCGCAGTTCGCGCTCGTGCTGATCGGCGAGGGCGAGGCGTTCTTCGGCGGCGAGCGCATGCCGGCGAAGGCCGCGATGGACAAAGCCGGGATCCCGGTGCAGAGGTTCGAAGCGCGCGACGGGCTCGCCTCGATCAATGGGAGCAATTGCATCAGCGGCATGGGCGCGCTGCTGATCGTGGACACGCTGCAGTGGCTCCGGCAGGCCGACATCGCGGCGGCCATGACGCTCGAGGTGGTGAATGCGAACATGCTCGCCTACGATGAGCGGATCCACCGCATCCGCGGCTTCCCGGGCGCTCAGGAGGCGGCGACGAACGTGCGCCGCATCACCGACGGGAGCGAGATGCTGAAACAGAAGGGGAAGAAGGTGCAGGACGCCTACTCCCTTCGAAGCACGCCCCAGGTCACGGGCGCGGCGCGCGACGCGCTCAAGTACGCGCGTTCGCAGATCGAGATAGAGCTGAACGGCGTGGGTGACAACCCGATCTTCTTCCCCGACGATGAGGGCGGCACCGTTCTCACCGGCGCGAACTTCCAGGGCACGCCGATGGCCCTCGGCCTGGAGGTCGTCGGCACGGCGGTCACCACGGTTTGCGTCCTCTCGGAGCGGCGCTTGAACCGGCTCCTGAACCGGAACCTCAGCGTCGGCCTGCCGGCTTTTCTCACCAAGGGCGCCGGCATGTTCTCCGGCATGATGCTCGCGCAGTACACGGCGGGCGCTCTCTGCTGCGAGAGCCGCATCCTCTCGCACCCGGCCGCAACCGGCTCCATCCCCGCCGCGGCCGATCAAGAGGACTTCGTCTCGATGGGGATGACCACGACGCTCAAGACGAAGCAGATCCTCAAGAACGCGCAGGCGGTGCTGGGGATCGAGATGATCGCGGCCGCGCAGGCGATGGACTTCCGCCGGCCGCTGCGTGCGGGCCGCGGGAGCGAGGCGGCCTACGAGGTGATCCGGCGGCACGTCGCGTTCCTCGACGAGGACCGGCCGCTCTACGAGGACATCAACCGGATGGCGGCTCTCGTCGAGTCGGGCGAGATCCTGCGCGCCGTCGAAGAGGCGGCGGGGCCGCTCGTGTAGGAGCCGATGGTCAAGAACTACCGGATCGGGGACGAGCGCATCATTCCGGCCGCCGACGGGGGCGGCCCGATCTGGGTCTATGTGAATCCGGACGAGCAAGAGAGGAAGTGCCTCGTCGAGGAACTCTCCATTGACGAGCACACGCTCAGCTCCGCCCTCGATCCGGACGAACTGTCACGGCTCGAATTCGAGCAGAACCACGTCGCGCTCATCTTCAAGCGCCCGCGGAACTACTCGGCCCGCGACGAGCTCGTCTTCCGAGTCGCTTCGATCGGCGCCTTCCTCTTTCGCGACCGGCTCGTCATCGTCATCTCCGAGGATATCCCGCTCTTCGACGGCAAGACGTTCTTCCGCGTCGGTTCGCTCCCGGGCGTGGTGCTCCGGCTCATCTACCGCTCCATCTACCACTACCTCGAGCACTTGAAGATCATGAACATGGTTTCCGATGAGCTGGAAGGCAAGATCAACGCCTCGATGGACAACCGGTACATCATCAATCTCTTCGCGCTCGAGAAGAGCCTCGTCTTCTACCTGAACTCGATCACGTCGAACGGCGTTCTGATCGAGAGGCTGAAGAACAACGCCGGCAAGCTCGGGCTCACGGTCGAGGAGCAGGAGCTGCTCGACGACTTGCTCATCGAGAACAACCAGTGCTACAAGCAGGCGGAGATCCACTCGAACATCCTCGCGAGCCTCATGGACGCGCGGGCGTCCATCGTGGGGAACAACCTGAACGTGCTCATGAAAACGCTCACGATCATCACGATCTCGATCATGGTTCCCACACTGGTCGTCAGCATCTTCTCGATGAATGTCCGCATCCCTCTCGCGAATCTCGCTCAGGCGTTCTGGATCATCATGGGCTTCGCGCTCGTCTCGATGGGGAGCGTCTACTTCATCTGGAAGCGGGGGCGGTGGTAGAGCGGAAGACACCGTGCCGGCCCGCGCCGCTCCTTCTCCTATCCTTCGTTTTTCCAAGGAATTCCCGCTGCGGCGAATTTCACACTTCCGACTCAGTTTTTCGTGGAAACGTCCGAACCTTCTCTCTAGAATAGTGTTGCGGCCGAGCCCGCCCTACGGAAGCGCCGCAGGGGAGTTTGCAGCAGGCCGGGTGGCCGCCCCGGCGGAGGTGCTGGCCATGATGATCGCTCGCGAGCGCTCGGAGATCCGCTACTTCTCCTCGGTGGACGTGGACGGATTCCCTCTGGTGGAGAGCGAAGTGGCGGCGTACTGCCCGCGTCAGGGAAAGAAAGTCCCTTTGAACGAGCACGGGCGGTGCGAGTTCTTCCAGGCGATGGAAGAGGCCGAGCTGCTCGGCATCGTCGCGCTGCGCTGCTGTTTTGGCCCGAAAACGCCGAGGTAGCCGCGCCGAGGTCCTCCGCGGTCGGCCGCCGGAGGCGGCGGGTTCAGATGTCCCGCTCTTCCTCGGCGCCGCTCGACGGCGGCAATTCCGGCTTCACCATCACCATCTTCTCGTGCGAGCAGATGGCGAGGCCCGGCTCCCCTCCGCGCGGTTTCCGCACGTACTTCCGCAGGGTGTAGATCACGGGCGCGCGCTTCGACGTGCGGGCCTTGCTGTAGTAGGCTGCGATCGCCGCCGCCTCCTGGAGAGTCTGGCGGCTCGGATTCTGGTTCCGCCCCTCGCGCCGCAGGATCACATGCGACCCGGACGCGCCGTGCGCATGGAGCCAGATGTCGTCGGGCCTGGCGTAGCGGTGCGTGAGCCGATCATTCTCCTCGTCGTTCTTTCCCACGAACACCATCCAGCCCTCGCTCGTCCGGTAGCGCCTGAAGCCGGTCTCTTCCTTCACGCGGGGCTCTTGGCGCGCCGGCGCGCGCCGTCCGGCCGCGGGGGCGCGAGGGTCTCGCTCCAGAGCCGCTTTCAGCGCGTCTCCATCCTCCGCCTTCTCGACGGTGTCGAGCGCCGCCTTCGCCTTCGACAGCGCCTGCTCCATCGCGCCGACCCGTCGCTCGAGCCTTGGCAGCGCACGCTCGAAACGGCGCGCCTGCTGGAAGTAGCGCTTCGCGTT
>JAGVPR010000045.1 GCA_020052115.1 Candidatus Eiseniibacteriota bacterium | reverse complement strand
CGCCGCAGTTGCGCGCCGGACGCCGGAAAGCGATAATCGGTGCGGCAGATCCCGCCCGGGGCGTGAGGGGAGGAGGTGGCGTGATGCCGAGGGGACCTGGAGCACCGGAGTACATTCGCAACCTGGCGGTCTACATTCCCGGCAAGCCGGTCGAGGAAGTCCGGCGGGAGCTCGGAATCAGCGGCGAGATCGTCAAGCTGGCTTCCAACGAGAACCCGCTCGGCCCGTCGCCCAAGGCGGTCGAGGCGATCCGCAAAGCACTGCCCGAGCTGAGCCGCTATCCTGACGGCGGCGGTTTCTACCTCCGCAAGGCCATCGCCGAGCGCCACGGCATCCCCGACGACCAGGTGATCCTCGGCGGCGGATCAACCGAGATCATCGAGATGCTGGCGCGCACCTTCCTCGCCGACGGCGAGGAGGCGGTATTCTCGCAGCAGTCGTTCGTGATGTACCCGATCGCGGTCGCGGCCGTGAACGCGAAGGGGATCTCCGTTCCGGCATCGGCCGAGCGGCGCCACGATGTGGAGGCGATGGCGCGCGCGATCACGCCGCGCACGAAGCTCGTCTACATCGCCAACCCCTCGAACCCCACCGGGACCTATGTCACGCGGGGCGAGCTGTCGCGATTCCTCGACGCGATTCCCGATCACGTGCTCGTCGTGATGGATCAGGCCTATCATGAATACGTCGGGCGCGAGGACTACCCCGACGCACTCGATGACCTCAAGGCCGGACGCAGCGTGATCGTCCTCAGAACGTTTTCGAAGATCTACGGCCTCGCGGGGATTCGCATCGGCTACGCGCTGGGGAGCGCCGAAGTGATCGCTCTCTTGAACAGGGTCCGCTCTCCGTTCAACACCTCCCACCTCGGGCAGATCGCGGGGCTGGCGGCCCTCGGCGATCCGGAGTGGGTCGTTCGCTGCAGCCGCGAGAACGCGGTCGAACGCGCGTTCCTCGAATCGGAACTCGGACGGCGCGGCGTCCGTTACACGCCCTCGGTCGCCAACTTCGTGCTCGCCGAGTTCGACCGCGACGTCCAGCATCTGTTCATGGAGTTCCAGAAGCGCGGCGTCATCATCCGGCCGGTCGGCGGACCCGGACTCGCCCGTTGCGGGCGCGTGAGCGTCGGGACCCACGCGGAAAACGAGAAGTTCGTGAAGGTGCTGGACACCCTGATGGAGAAGAGCGCGGGCTGAGGGCGTCACTCAGGGCGCCCGTGGGCCGCGCCCGATGAAGAGCAAGAGCGCCGGAGAAAATGCCTCCTCTCCGGCGCTCCGTCATGAGCCGCGCTGTCTAGAGCGTCACGAAGCGATCGCCCTTTGTCTTGCAGACCGGGCAGGCGTCCGGCGGATCTCCGAGCTCGATGTGCCCGCACACCGGGCACAGATAGAACTTGGTGTCCGCGAGGTCGCGGCCCTGCGAGACCGCATCGAGCGCCATCTTGTAGAGCCTCGCATGCACCTCCTCGGTGGCCATCGCGTAGCCGAACATGCGCTGCGCTTTGTGGTCTTCCTTCT
Organism: Candidatus Eiseniibacteriota bacterium; assembly: GCA_020052115.1. GTDB lineage: Bacteria > Eisenbacteria > RBG-16-71-46 > JAGVPR01 > JAGVPR01 > JAGVPR01. The sequence goes on along the minus strand of JAGVPR010000045.1, from coordinate 5,407 downwards.
GAGCCTCGGCCAGCATCGGCGGGTACATCTTGGTGTATTCGTAGGTCTCGCCTTCGATCGCGGCCTTGAGATTCTCGGAGGTCGTGCCGACGCCGCCCATCGCCTGGAAGTGGCCGTGCGCGTGGATCGTCTCGGCTTCGGCGGCCGTGCGGAAGAGCCGGGCCACGTTGGCGAACCCGTCCTGCTCGGCCTTCTTCGCGAAGGCGAGGTACTTCCGATTCGCCTGGCTCTCGCCGGCGAACGCTTCCTTCAAGTTCTTCTCGGTCGCTCCCATCGTCCGGCTCCTTTCGGTTTTGCTGAGATGTTCGCCGCTGAGCATATATTCGGACATTAATCTCATTCAAGCTCCTTATCGCGCGCCGCACATCGAAATAGGACCTCAATGGTAGGCCTTCGGAATGCCCTTGATTGATCCGTGGTGGACGGCCTTCGAGCGCGGCGGCTATTCTGGTAGGCGGCCTTCCGCGGTCGGGGGCGTTCGTTGGGAATTCCCGCCACAGGTGACCCATGGCGATCCGTGTCCAACGGCTCCGGTTTCGGCGGCCCCGACGCCACCCCACTCTCCTGATTCTCACCGCCATTGCTGCTGCTTTCGTGATCCTCTGCGGACGCCCGTCCGTGGCCGCCCCGCGTTACGTCCCCGGTGAGATCCTGCTGAAGTTCCGGGAGAACCTCCCGAAGCAGCAGGCTCGATCGCTCCGCTCCGAACTCGGCGTCGTCCGCAGCCGGCGTCTGGACTCGATCGGTGCGGAGCATCTCACCGTCTCCGTCTCCAATGTCGAACCGCTCGTGGCGCGCTACAAGGACGATCCACGTCTAGTGTTCATCGAGCCGAACTACATCTACAGCTTCGACGCGATCCCCGGCGACCCGGAGTTCGGCGCCCAGTGGAATCTGCACAACACCGGTCAAACAGGAGGAACCCCGGGAGCCGACGTCCGCGCGCCGGAGGCATGGGACATCACGACCGGCTCCGCCGCGGTAGTGGTCGCAATCCTCGACACGGGCATTGACTTCGATCACCCGGATCTCGCGCCGAACATCTTTATCAACTCGAATGAGATCGCCGGCAATGGAGTGGATGACGACGGCAACGGATACGCCGACGATGTTCGCGGATGGGATTTCGTCAACGCCGATCCGGATCCGACCGACGACCACGGCCACGGCACACAGGTCGCCGGCGTGATCGGGGCGGTGAGCGATACGGCGGGAATAGCGGGGATTGCGTGGTCGGTCCGGCTCCTGCCGGTCAAGATCGGCGATGCCTCCGGGACCACGAGCACGAACCTGGCCATTCTGGGGATGGACTACGCGATCGCCATGGGGGCGCGCATCCTGAACAACAGCTGGGGGGACGGCCTCTCGTCGGAGGCCTTGCGTATGGCGATCGAGCGGGCTCGGGATGCCGGCGCCATCTTTGTCGCATCGGCCGGCAATGCTGGCGCCGACAACGACTGGAGCCCGAACTTCCCCTCCTCCTTCGACGTCAGCAACATCATCGCCGTCGGATCGTCCACCGACGATGACGAACTCTGGATGCTGTCGAACTACGGCGCGACGAGCGTGGATCTCGCCGCGCCCGGCGAGGCGATCCGCACGACGCTGACCGGTCGCCGTTATGTCACGAACTCGGGCACCTCTCTGGCCGCGCCCCACGTCTCCGGCGTGCTCGCCTTGCTCTGGTCGCGCTTTCCAGGCCTGCCGGCGGCGCGAGCGAAGGAGCAGATCCTCGCGACGGTCGAGCCACTGCCGGCCCTGGCGGGACGCGTGGTGACCGGAGGGCGGCTCGACGCGGCCGCGGCGCTTCAGCTACCCGATACCTCTCCCCCATCGGCCGTGACCGATCTCTCCGCCCAGGTCATCGAGGGAACCCGGATCGAGCTGCGCTGGACGGCAACCGGAGATGACGGCTTTGCGGGCACCGCTCTCTCCTATGTCGTGCGTTACTCGACGGAGCCGCTCGACGACGGGAACTTCGCAAGAGGCACGCCCGCAGCGGGGGCGCCCGCTCCCTCCCCATCCGGGTTGCCGGAGGTGATGAGCGCCGTCCTGCCGGCTTTTGCAACTCACTACTACCTGGCGCTCCGGGTGAGCGACGAATGCGGCAACGTCTCGCCGGTCTCGAACCTGGCCGAAGCCACGACGAGTGCGCCGCCGGACGTAGACGGTCTGCCTGCGGCGGTGGCGGAAACTCTCTGCACCGGCGAGACCGGGAGGAGTCGGATCACGATCAGGAATTCGGGACTCGCTGCGTTGCGGTTTGGGTTCTCGATGGAGCGATCACCTCTGCAGGCGGCGCCGACAGGATCTGCACGGAGGGCGGGGGTTGCACCGGAGGATGCCGGATGGCTCAGCCTGCTCCTGCTCTACACGGGCTTTCCCGGTTCCTCTCTCGGTCCGATACAAGCAGCGCTGAGCGCGCTCCCCGACATCGAGCGGGTGGAGACGTTCAACGGCTACATGGCAGTCCCTGAACTGTGGCAACTCATCCCCTACGACTGCGTGATCGTGGCGAGCGAGGGTGGCTTCCGCTCCTCGGAGGATCTCGGCAACGTGCTGGCGGACTACGTGGACGAAGGAGGCGGGCTCGTCCTGACGCTGGAGTCCTTCGTCCACCCTCCCGTCGCGGGACGGATCGCGGGCTTTTCGCCGGTCGGATTCTCCGCGCTCCACGGTTCTTCATCGTCCCTGGGTCGCCTGGACCCCGCGCACCCGATTCTCGATGGAGTGGGCGCTCTCGAGAGCAGCGACTTGGCGGACATCTTCCAGGCTCCGGGCGCCTACGTCGCAGCGAGATGGCTCGACGGCGAGCCCCTTGTCCTGACGAAGGGCTCGGGCGTGGTGGCTCTCAACCTTCGCGTGTCCGGCGATGACTCCTGGGCGGGCGACGCGCCGCGCCTTCTCGGCAACGCGGCGCTCTGGGCTCATCGGCCGGCCGCTTGGCTCACGGCCTCGCCCGAGACGGGCGACATCGCTGCGGCAGGCAGCGCCGAAATCCGGATCGGGTTCGACGCCCGCGGCCAGACGCCTGGGCGACACCAAACCACGCTGGTCGTTTCCACGAACGATCCCGACGAGAGCGCCGTGAGAATCCCGGTCACCCTCGAGATCATCGCTGCGCCGGACATCGAGCTGGAGGAGACCGCGCTGGACTTCGGGCTGGTGACCGTCGGCGAGTCGCGCGCCCGCGATCTCGTCGTCAGGAACGTGGGCGCGATCCCGCTGGAAGTGACCGGCGCGACGTCGAGCATTCCGGATTTCATCATCAGCCCCTCGCATCTGACAGTCGCTCCTGACAGCGATCGGTCCGTGCGAATCACGTTCCGCCCGGCGTCGGCCGCCCCGATCGCCGCGACGCTCTTGATCACGAGCGATGACCCGGATGAGGGAGAACTCTCGGTAGCGCTGACGGGGATAGGGGGAGCCCCTCCCGTGCTTCTCGTCGCCCCCGATTCGCTCGCTCCCAGGGTCCATCCCGGAAGCGTCTGCTCGGACACGCTGACCATCTCCAACCCGGGCGGAGCGGCGTTGGACTGGGCCGTGCACGTGGGATCGTCCTCGACGCCGCCAGACTTGACGGGGCGCCAGATCGTCTGGGATGCCGCACATGGGCAGCTCAACCTCTTCGAGCCGCCATCCACCGTGCTCTCGGATCTTGTGGAACGCGGCGCCCGCGTGGAAACGAATGCGGTGCCTCTCACGCCCGGCGCGCTGGCGGGCGTCACCGTCTTCTGGCTCGGGGATCACAACCTGGGGTGGGAGTTGACCGAGATGGAGGCGCTGGCTGCGTGGGTCGCCGAAGGCGGCGCCGTCATCTTCGAGGGCGACGATGAGTTCTCGCGGGAAGGCTACAATTACATGCTCGGCTTGATGAATGCCGGCATCGAATACAGGTGGGGCAGTCCCGGCGGCGGCGCCGCGACCGGCATCATCGCACACCCGGCGACCGAGGGGATCTCGAGCATCTCGCTGCCGTCCCAGCAGGCGAGGCTCACCCGCATCACGTCGCCCGCGAGCGCCCTGGTCGTTTCCGCGCGCGACGAGGTCGTGGCCGCGTGGACCTTCGTCGGCGAGGGGCGCATCGTCGCGCTCTCGGATCAGATCTTCGCGAATGATGCGCTCGATACCGACGACAACCGCCGCTTCGCGGCGAGGGTGTTCGACTGGCTGGTCTCCCCCCGCTGGTTGCGCTGTGCGCCGGCAGATGGACACATCGCCGCCGGCGGGGAGACGATCCTCCGGATGAGCTGCGATGCGACGCAGCTCGCGGCCGGCGTGTACTCGGCCCGGCTCTTCCTCACGAGGGGAAACCCCGCGGTGTGGGGCGTCGTCGCTCCGGTCAATCTCCAGGTGGAGATCGGACCGCAGCTCGTGGCCTCAGCGAACAGCCTCACGTTTCCGGCGGTGCAGATCGGATCGGAGGACAGCCTCTTCTTCACGGTGCGAAACGACGGCTCCCGGGCGCTCGAGGTGACGGGGATCACCGCGTCGTCCACCGATTTCTCGGCATCGCCGCGGGCCTTCACGCTAGCGCCCCAGGACTCGATGCGCGTCGCCGCTGTCTTCCGCCCACAACGAAACGGAGAGATCGAAGCGACGCTTCGGTTCGCCGGCAACGACTGGGACGGAATGCCGGATCTGAGACTCTCGGGAACCGGAGTCCCTGCGACCGCTCCCGAGTTTTTCGCGCTTCGACAGAACGCGCCCAACCCGTTCGGCCCCTCGACCACGATCCGATTCGACCTGCCCGTGGCGTCGTTCGTGAACCTCGCGGTGTACGATCCGGCCGGTAGAAGGGTGGCCACGCTGATCGGTGCCGCGAAGCCCGCCGGAGAACACGAGGCGGTCTGGTTCGGCCGCGACGAAAACGGCCGGCGCGTCGCCTCGGGCGTGTACGTGTGCCGGATCGAGGCCGCGGGTTTCACCGCAACGCGGCGGCTCGTGCTTCTCAGATGAGAGTCCGCGCTTGACCACCGGCGGCGGCTTTGGTAATCTCCGCTGGTTCGCTTCGGCAGACTCGCAATCAACACTTCAAGAAGAGAGGAGGCGTTCCCCATGACACAGACCCTTGTCCAGCGTGCGGGATCCGCCTCCGGATCCGATCCCCTCTCGGCCTGAGAACCGTTCGGCTCCAGGCGTGGCTTCCGATCTGAGATGGGCCGGAACCGCAGGCGCTCCCGCCATCCAACTTCAATCGCGCACGGATCGGACGATCCATGCTTCCATGGAGTGGCGCGCCTAGCATCCGGCTTCGCCGCAGGCGGACTCGCCGCTCCCTTCGCACGAGGTGATTGAGAGGGACCACTGAGTTGGAGAAACAGAAGAAGAAGGGAACGGACCCGCGGCTCGCGAGCCTCAGTCGGTCGGAGAGGCAGCGTCTCTACCAGCGGGCATTGAAGTTGAG
>JAGVPR010000271.1 GCA_020052115.1 Candidatus Eiseniibacteriota bacterium | reverse complement strand
CGGATCACGGCCCGCCTGTTAGCGCTCATGGGCTTCCCGTCCGAGGTTGAGGTCGAAGTGGACGGCGGCCACATCGAGGTGGCGGTGGCGGACACGGGGGCGGACGGGCTGCTCATCGGCCGCAAGGGCGAGACGCTCGCCGCGCTTCAGCACATCGTCGGGCGGATGCTCAATCGTGAGACCGGCGGTCACGAGCAGGTCGCGATGGACATCGGCGGCTACCGCAAGCGGCGGGAAGCTCAGCTGGAAAAGTCGGCCCTCGCGCTCGCCGAGAAGGCTTGCAGCAACGGCCGCGAGATGTTCACCGAGCCGCTGCCGGCCTCGGAGCGCCGCGTCGTGCACCTGGCTCTCGCGGACGTTCCCGACGTGAAGACGCACGCCATCGGCGAGGGGCCGCTGAAGAAGATCGCGATCACGCCGGCCCGCGGGGGCGAGCGGCCCGCGAGCTGAGCAGCGGGATTCTCGTCGCAGGCTTCATTTCATCCGCAGCGTTCAAGACCCGCACCAATAAAAAAACCCGGGCACCCGCTTGCGCGGGCGCCCGGGCGTGAAACCGAAACGGACTACCGATACAGGTTCTTCACGCCGCCCCAGGTGGTCTGCTGGACCGCCGTCGGCCCTGAAACGTCGGCAAAGGTCGCACCGACGGAGAGCTCATCCACCCGCCACATCCAGAGGGTGGAGCCGGCCGGAGACGCCGAGTTGCTCTGGCGAAGTCCGAACGCCGTGAGCGCCCCACCGGCCGCGGCGGCATCGGTGGAACTGATGCTCGCGCTGCCTTCGCTGACCGGGTCTACCCAAAGGGTCGAGATGCCCGGAACCGCGTCGTACTTGATGATGACGGTGTACCACTGGCCGTAATTGAGAGCGGTCGGCCAGATCGCGCCGGTGGCTCCCGGAAGCGGGGCGTTCTGCGTGACGGTCACGCCGAAAGTGAACGAGGCGCCGGACGGCGTCACGAACACCTTGCTCCGGAACGTCGTGCTGTTGACCATGAAGTGGGCGAAGTAGTTCGTCGAAATGGTCCCAGCCGCCGGTGTCGGGATCATGACCTTGAAAGAAGCGTACGTCACGTCGGTCGCCAAGCGCGCCGGATACACGCGGTTGTCGTCCGGGCCCTGGGCCATGTCGCCGTTGGCGATACCGGTAAGGACCTGGATGTCCGTGCCGGACCCGCTGTGGGTCGCCCAGTTGGCCAAGCCGACGGCGACGAGTCCGCCGTCCGCATAGCTGAACGTCTCGGTCCAGAACGGGAGAGCCAGCGCCGGTGAGGCGATCAGGCCCACGAGACCGAGGGTGATCAACGCCAGAGCAGTCTTGCGCATGGAAGTGCCTCCTGCTGCTGAGTAATGAGAACCGTAGCCGTTGCCGGTCTGCCAGTACGCGTCCCTCACGGCGCCGGATCTACCGAGCAGCCGGGTCCGAGCGCTCGAGGGATACTACTCTCGACGTGCATCACCTCCTCATCGGACAAGAGTTCAGTACGATGCCCCTCCAACTCGTTGCGCAGGCGACCGTCGCCTTGCGCCAAAACGTCGAATAGTTGAAGTGACTCTAAGCGCTGTAACTATACCAAGGGAACGGGAATAGATCAATCGAATTGTTTCGCCGCCATGAGGTTGCGGCGCTTCGCCTCCCCGGTTTGGACGGACCGTTTCGCGGCGCGTCCGCCCCGGGGCGCGCTTTCCCCGTGGGTCCAGCGCGGGATGCCAGGCCCAACCCTTCGTCTCCAAAGCAGATCCGCCCCTCGGGTGCTAGAATCCCCCGCATGGCCAAGGTAGCGAAGAACACCGTCGCTCTGACAGCGGCCCAGTTCTCGAGAATCATCCTCTCGTTCGCCCAGCTCAAGCTCCTGTCCGTCTGGCTCCGCCCCCACGATCTGGGCGCCTACTTCACCCTGAACGCGCTCGCCGCCCTGCTGACGTTCGTCTGCCAGCTAGGATTTCCTTCGGTCCTGAACCGGTTCGCCGCCAAGTACGACGTCCATGAGCAGAAACGGGCGCTCATGAGGCTCGTCGTGCTGGTCGTTGCCTCGACCCTAGTAGCAGGCGCAGCACTGATGGCCCTCTTCACGCCTCTCGCCGGCCCGATCACGCGCGGTCTGTACAAAGGGGAAGTCGGCTCCTCGGCGTTTCTGCTGGCTATGGGAGTTCTCATCCTCACCGCGATCCGCGGCACGCTCTACTCGTTCTTCGACGGCCTGCGGCGCATGGAAGTCGGGATGCTGATCGAGACGGCGTTTCTCGCGGCGGTGAACGTGCTGCTCTACACGTACCGCCACCAGTTCACGCTCGAGATGGTGTTCTGGATCCGGCTCTGGGTCTCTACGGTCTTCCTGGTCGTCACGCTGGCGTTGACCGTGTTCGCGCTGGCGCGGCTGCCCTACGGGCCAGGGACGCAGAGAGCGGTCCTTCCCGACATCCGCACCTTCTGGCTGGGGGCGATCTTCGGGAGCCTGGTGGCGGTCGCGCTCAACTACGGAGACCAGTTCCTGATCAGCCTCTTCCTCTCGATCGAGATGGTCTCCATCTTCGCGGTCGCGACCCGCGTGTTCCAGTTCTACAAGGTGTTCCTCTCGGTCATCCCTATGGCCCTCGGACCCGAGATCACGCGCCAGTGGGAGCGCGGCCGGCGCGACGAGGTGCTCGGCCCGACGCTCGGCATCTTCACGCGCGGCCAGTGGGCGCTGGGGCTCTTCGTCGCCGCCACCTCCATCGGGATGTCCGGGCTGATCATCGAGGTGGTCTCGACCGCCGAGTACGCCCGGAGCGCGCTCGTGCTGAGTCTTCTCTGCGTTTCGCTCCCGGTGCTCTCGCTGTTCGACGCGATCACCGTGACGATGAAGGCGATCAACAAGATCCGGTACGCGGTGCTCTCGGACACGCTCTGGGTGGGAAGCTATCTGCTCGCGATGTGCACGCTGCTCCTGCTGAAGGACCTGCGTGCCGCGACCGCGTGCTATCTGGTCGCCTCGACACTGACCCTTGCCTACAACGCGCGGGTGGCGCGCAGGGAGACCGGCCTCGACTGGCGCGTCGGCCGGCTCATGCGGTTCCTGCTCTTCACGCCGCTCATCCTCGCGGCGTCGTGGGCGGGCGGGCGCTGGAT
>JAGVPR010000144.1 GCA_020052115.1 Candidatus Eiseniibacteriota bacterium | reverse complement strand
GGCCGGGCAGGCTGCCCCTCGGCTGCCGCGCGCGATCGTCCGGAGCCCGGATCACCGAAGGAGGACCATCCGCCCTCCGACGCGCTCGTTCCTGCATTCGACCGAGTAGAAGTAGACGCCCGCAGGGAGCGGGCGTCCCGCCTCATCGCGGCCATCCCACGCGATCGTGTGCGTGCCGGCTTCCACGTCGCCGGAGCGGAGCCGGCGCACGGCGCGTCCTGTCACATCCACCACGAGAGCCTCGGTCTTCCCCGCACGGGTGATCCGGTACGTGATCGCCGCGGTCTGTGAGAACGGATTCGGGAAGGAGCGGACCGAATCGAGAACGCGGCCCGGGTGAGGCGCAGGGATGAGAGGGTTCGCGCCGCCGATGTTCAGGTAGCTCGAGGATGTCTTGTAGATGTCGCGCAGTCCGTCCCCGTTCAGATCGATGAACTGGGGATATCCGTTCGCCAGTGAGTAGCCGCCGCCGACGTTGACGATGAGCGATGTCATGTCCACAAAGGTCCCGCCGCGGTTCCAAAGGAGTGCGTACCCGGCAAACGTCGTGAGGAGCACCTCTGGCAGGCCGTCGTTGTTCAGGTCGGCGGCGGCTCCGTTGAGCGCGGGCTGGTTCAAATCCCAGGCGCTCGACACATCCTCGAACTGCAGCCCTCCGAGGTTCCGGTACAGATGCGAGCCGTCGTCACGCAGGGCCAAGATATCCAGGCGCCCGTCGCCGTCGCAGTCGAGCAAGAGGGTCGTGCGTCCGGAACTCCACCTCCACGGCCCGGGGACTTCCGTGAAGCCCTGATAGAAGCTGTGCACGAACAGCTGCGAGGGGGCATCCCCGTTCGTGAAGAAGAGGTCGGTGTATCCGTCTCCGTCCACGTCCCCGATCGCGATCTGGTTGGTCCGGCTGGCGTCGAGCAGGCGCGTCCGCTCCGTGATATCGGTGAAGCCCCCGGCGCCATTGTTCTTCAGCACTCGGTCCTGTCCGCTCGTCAGCACGACGAGGTCCAGGTCGCTGTCGTTCTCGAGATCGAGCACGACGGCGCGGGAGCAGCCCGTGACTACTCCGAGCCCGGCCTGGGCGGTCATGTCCGTGAAAACACCCGTGCCGTCCCCGCGGAGCAGGATCGCCGGGCTCCCGGAAGTCATGATGAGAAGATCGGGGTGTCGGTCTCCGGTGAAGTCTCCCGGGGAGGCGAAGGTCGGGTTATGCGGCAGGACCACCGGGGAGAGATCCGTGATGTCTTCGTAGGTGCCGTCGGCAGTGCGGCGCAAGAGCTTGGGATCGTATCCGAACTGGAACACGTCGAGGTCGGAGTCTCCGTCTAGATCGAGAAACTGCCCTCCCAGGGGGATGGGGGGTCGCGGCGAATACGAGCCGATAGGCCGGAACACGGGCAAGTCGGTCACCGCGATCGAACGTGAGAGCCGGTTGTCATCCGGGGAAGCATCTACCCACGATCCCCACACCTCGTGCATGATCTCCACGGACACGGTGAGCGGGTCGTTGGACGAAGCGGCGAACGGTTCGAATTTCAGCACAGTCGATCCTTCCATCGCGATCTCTCCGGCGTGGATCGTCGACTGGTGCACGAGCGAGCCGCCCGATTCCACTCGGAGCTCTCATTCGTCTGATCGAGGCAACCCGTCCCGAATCGGTAATCGAAGATCACAACTTCGTACGGCCCGGACTCCGCAAGACTTTCGAGCGCGAGCGCCTGGCGCGCGATGGCCCACGCTGTGTCGGCTTGAGCCGCAGTGCCGAGGCGAATGATCCGGTCCAGCGACGATGGATCGGGTGCGTGGCCGCCGACAGGCATCGGAGAGGGCAGGGAGTTCGGGTACTCCCATGCGCCCGGCGCGCACCACGCCCACCCGACCCGCGCGATGACCTGGCCGGTCAGCCGGCTTCGCATCTCCGTGTAGCCGTCCTCACCTTCATCCATTGTGAGAGAGTAGAGATTCCCCACGCGGACGGATCCATACGGCGGCCGCAACAGCTTCCTGTAGGGCTGCGTGAACCGGTAGCCGCCCTTGACCGCGTAGGTCTGGAAGTCGAGCCGGAGAATGACGAAGTCCACGTCCGGCGCGGCGGCGTTTCCCGCGGCGACTGGGGATGGACCGAAGACGAAAGAGAGCCAGAGGACGAGCAGAAGCAACGCTCTGCGGGCCATGCGACACCTCCGCGTCTGCTTCGCCGCGGGCGGGAGCTGCCGTTACCATCGCGATGGCGCTGTCGACCGGGGAACCCCAGTTTCCCTGGAGCTGCTGCCGCAATCAAGCATACTCCCGAATGATGAACCGGTAAACACCGGCCGGTCTTGGGTACCAGAAGGAAGGCCGGCGGGGCTCCGGGACGGAGCTGGCAGGCCGGCTATGGGAGCAGCAGCATACAATGCCCTTCTGTGAAGCGGCGCCCCCGTGGTCGGAATCGGGCTGCGATGGCCGGAGGGCCAGTGAGATCGACACAGCGAAAGGCGGCATCGGACTCTTCCTCGCGGATGCCGAGGCGACGCATCCGAAGGGGAGAGCGCCCTGCCGGCGGGGTGGGGGTTGCGGGGTTCGCGCGGAAGCACTCCTGGGTTCTGGCGAGTGCTCTGGCCTTCCTTGCCTTCGTGTTGACGTTCGATCCAAAGCTCTACATCAACGGCGACAACGTGGACTACATGAACCTCGCGCGCGGCGTTCGCCAGGGGCACCTCTGGTCCTCGGGCAAGTATCCGCCCCTGTTCCCCATGATGTTGGCGCCGGTGCAGGCTCTCTTCGGGATGCGCTTGCTCCCGCAGAAGATCCTTGTCACGTTCTTCGCGGGTGGGGCTATCTGGCTCCTCGCCGGCGTCGTGCGTCGGCGCACCGACGGCCGGTCCGGTCCCTGGCTTCTCTTCGTTGCGGCGACGCTCATCCCGTTCGTGGAGTACACGCACTACGTCATGAGCGAGGTCCCGTTTCTGTTCCTCCTGTTGGCGGCCGTGACGGCCTGCGACCGGCTGCAGGACCGTCCGGCTGGGCCTCACGCCGATCGGGGCCTGCTGATGCTCGCCCTTTGGATCGCTGCAGCCTTCTACACGCGCACCGCGGGAGTGGCCCTGGCCGTCGGTGTGCTGTTCTGGCTGGTGCTCAGCCGGAGGCCGAAGCATGCTCTTGTCCTCACCGGTCTCCTGGTTGTTGCGGCGGTGCCGTGGTTCCTGCATCTGGTAACGACGAAGGGTGGGAACCCCTACCTCCAACAACTCACGCGGGTCAATCCGTACTATCCCGAACTCGGCACACTGACGGTGGCAGGGTGGGCCCAGCGGCTGGGCGTGAACGCGCGTACGTACCTTCTCGGATTGGTGCCGATCGCGGTCATGCCCGCGCGATATGGCTCCACCTACTCGCCTCCCCAGCTGCAGAAGCTCCACTACCCGCTCTGGATTGCGATCCCCTTGCTTGTCCCTTTCGCGGCGGGTCTATGGCGAGGACTGCGCGGCAGTCCCGCCCGGCGTGTCGCGGGCGTTCCTCGAGCGGGGATCGCGGCGGACCCCGTGACCTGCGTCACCCTTACTTCGCTGCTGTTGCTCTGCTTGTGGCCTGCGATCTGGGCTAGCAACCGCTTCCTGGTGCCGATTGTGCCCCTGTTGCTGGTGATCTGGTGGGGAGGCTGGTACATGCTGGAGGAGATCGGTCTGCGATGCCGTTTGGGTAGGGTGCGCGCCGTGGTCCTGGTGCTCCTGCTCTTCCTGGGTGTTCGCAACCTCGTCCTTTACGTCAGAGAGACGCGTGCCTACCCGCCGGAGTGGGGAAACTACTTCTCCGCGCTCGAGTGGATCCGCGAGAACACGCCCAAGGACGCGGTCATCATCGATCGCAAGCCGGGATTCGCGGAATTCACGGCCCACAGGAAGGCCATCACCTTCCCGCAGGAGAGAGACCCGGTTCTCATGATGGAGTTCTTCGAGCGCGTCGGTGTCACGCACGTGGTGGCGCCCTCGCTTCCCTATGAAGACATCGCGCGATTCCTGCTGCCCACCATTTTGAAGGAGCGTTCCTGCTTCCGCATGGTGTACCAGACCTCCACTCCCCCTAGCTACGTGCTCGAATTCCACCCGGAGGGGGCAGCGGGTCTTGCCGCACCGGGGACGCGTTGAGGAGCGACCGCTCGCCCAGACCACGCTCCTCGCTTCGCCTTTGTCAGTATCTCCAGTTCAAGCAAGCGCTGATCGAGTCGTCGTCCGTGCGGGAGCGCCGTCCCCGCCGTTCAGCGCGTCTTGCGAACCCGAAGCCGATGGGCGCCCGCACAGCCGGCCTATCCGCTATACTGCGGTCGCCTCCGCCCCCCGCGAGATTCTATGTGCCGCCTCCCACTCCAATCCGCTAACGTCGGAGTCGCAGTGGTGTGAGGAGAGACGATGCCCAGGAAGAAGGTCCAGCCCCCGGAACTCGCCGTCGAGGCGCCAGCGCGGAAACCGCGCGCGCGTCGGCCATCGGTCCCGAAAGCGCCTGCCGTTGAAGCGCCCGTCGCTGAATCCCCTGCCGAAAAAGCCCCGAAGCGCCGCGCCGCGCCGACGAGCAAGGGCCCGCGCGGCCTCATCATCGCCGAGAAGCCCTCGGTCGCCCGGGAAATCGCGAAGGCGCTCGGCGGCTTCCGCTTCACCGGCGGATTCGGTGAGAGCCCGCACTTCCTTCTCGCCTGGGCGATCGGGCATCTGCTCGAGTTCGAGCCGCCCGAAGCGGTGAGGCCGGAACTCGCACGCCGCTGGCGCTGCGAAAACCTCCCCGTCATCCCGGAAGCGTTCCGGCTCGTTCCACGCTCAGAGCGCGGCAGCGGCGAG
>JAGVPR010000137.1 GCA_020052115.1 Candidatus Eiseniibacteriota bacterium | reverse complement strand
CGGATGCCTCGGCGGCACCGGCAAGGCTCGAGTGGACCGTGGAGCCGTACCGCGAGAAGCCGTGGCGCACGGCGCTCGTCGCGGCCGTGATCGCGGGGGTCGCGCTCGGGACATACGCCGTCTTCCGCGACCTCGTTCTCGCTATTCTGGCCGGGGCGCTCCTGGCGAGTTCGCTGCGGCCGTTCTTCTCGCGGACCCGCTTCGTGCTGGACGCCGAAGGCGCCGAGTTCTCCCGCGGCTGGACGCGGACGCGGCGCGCGTGGGACGGGTTCCGGACCCACTACGCCGACCGCCGGGGCGTGACGCTCTCGCCGTTCGCCCACGCCTCCTGGCTGGAACCGTACCGGGGCATGCGGTTGTTCTTCGGCGGGAATCGCGAAGAGGTGCTGGCGTTCATCGCGACGCGCGTGCCGGCCGGATCCCCAGGGAGGCGCCGATGGAGCTTTCGCCGGAAGACCGCGTCCTGATTGACGGGCTCGCCGGCCGCGTTGTCCGTATGGGGCTCGTGGTGCCCGCGATTCTCTTCCTGGAATCGAGCAAGCCGCTCTCTTTCCTGGGAAGCCAGGTGATGGTGTTCTTCGAGCCGTTCGTGACGACGTTCTTCACGGCGGAGGCGTACACGCGCGCGAGCCGGCTCATGGAGGACCGCGAGAACGTGGAGTTGCTGATCCAGCGCATCGAGGCGCTGGAGGCCGAGGCGCAGGAAGTCCGCGCGCGCGAGAAGCGCGCCCGCAAGGAACAGAAGAAGACCAAGGGACGGACATGAGCGAAAAGACGGAGATCCGGTCGGTGCTGGCCACCGACTGCGGAAGCACGACGACCAAGGCCATCTTGATCGAGAAGCGGGGCGAGGAGTACCGCCTGATCGTCCGCGGCGAAGCCCCGACCACGGTCGAGGCGCCGTTCGAGGATGTGACGCGAGGGGTGCTGAACGCCGTCATGGAGGTCGAGGAGCTGTCGGGACGGAAGCTCCTCGACGGCGAGCGGATCATCACGCCGCAGCGGGGCGAGGATGGCGTGGATCTCTACCTGTCCACCAGCTCCGCGGGGGGCGGCCTCCAGATGATGGTCTTCGGCGTCGTCAAGAGCATGACCGGCGAAAGCGCCGAGCGGGCCGCTCTCGGGGCGGGCGCCATCGTCATGGACATCATCGCCTCGAACGACGGGCGGCTTCCGCACGAGAAGGTGAAGCGGATCCGGGATCTGCGGCCGGACATGATCCTTCTCTCGGGCGGCATTGACGGCGGCACGACGACGCACGTCGTGGAGCTGGCGGAGCTGATCGCCGCGGCCGATCCGAAGGCGCGTCTCGGCGCGGGCTATCTGCTTCCGATCATCTATGCCGGCAACAAGAACGCTCGCGAGATCATCGAAGAGCGCCTCGGAAGCAAGACGGCCCTCGTCATCACTGACAACATCCGGCCGGTGCTGGAGCGGGAGAACCTCGGCCCCGCGCGCCAGGCGGTGCACGATTTGTTCATGGAACACGTGATGGCGCACGCGCCGGGCTACAAGAAGCTCATGACCTGGACGCCGGTGCCGATCATGCCGACGCCGGCCGCCGTCGGCTCCATCATCCAGACCATCGCGCACAACGAGAAGATCAACGTGATCGGCGTGGACATCGGCGGGGCGACGACGGATGTGTTCAGCGACTACGGCGGGACGTTCAACCGCACCGTCTCCGCGAACCTCGGGATGAGCTACTCGATCTCGAACGTCCTCGCCGAGGCGGGCATCGCGAACGTCATGCGCTGGGTCGCATTCGGCGCCGACGAGGTGGATATCCGGAACCGGATCAAGAACAAGATGATCCGCCCGACGACGATCCCTCAGACCCTCGAGGAGCTGGAGCTGGAACAGGCGATCTCGCGCGAGGCTCTGCGCCTGGCGTTCGAGCAGCACAAGCACCTGGCGGTGGGGCTGAAGGGCGTTCAGCAGGAGCGGACCATCAGCGATACGTTCGAGCAGTCGGTCTCCGGCGAGACGATCATCAATCTCATGGCGCTCGACCTGCTCGTCGGATCTGGGGGCGTTCTCTCGCATGCGCCGCGCCGCGTCCAGTCGGCCTCGATGATGGTGGACGCCTTTCTCCCCGAAGGGTTGACCCACCTGGCGGTGGACTCGATCTTCATGATGCCGCAGCTCGGGGTTCTCGCGACAAGGCACGAGAAGGCGGCGACGGAGGTGTTCGAGAAGGACTGCCTCATCCCGCTCGGCGCCGTTGTGGCGCCGGTCGGTCCGTGCAAGGAAGGGCAGCGGGCCGTCGAGATCCGCGGGAAGACCTCGAAGGGACAGGCGATTCAGGGCGCCGTGGACTTCGGGCAGATGGCGATCGTGCCGCTCGCGGCCGGCGAGACGGCGGAGGTCGAGATCGTTCCCGGACGCGGCCTCGATGTCGGGGCG
The DNA here is from genome assembly GCA_020052115.1 of Candidatus Eiseniibacteriota bacterium. Taxonomy (GTDB): domain Bacteria; phylum Eisenbacteria; class RBG-16-71-46; order JAGVPR01; family JAGVPR01; genus JAGVPR01. Next base: position 1,778 of record JAGVPR010000137.1, on the reverse strand, counting down.
GGCAAAGGGCGAACTCGCGCCGCGGAGATTCGCGGCGGCGTCGTGGGAGTGATTCTCGATGGGCGCGGCCGCCGGCCTTTCGGGCTGCCGGAGGATCCGAAACGACGTGTCGAGAGACTGCGCGAGTGGGCAGCGGCTCTGGATCTCTATCCGAAGGCGGGGGCCAAGTCGCCCGTGCCCGCCGCGGCGAGGAGTTGAGCGATGGCGCACGCATACACACCCGGGCTTCGCGTGACCGATCACGCGGTGATTCGACGGACGCGGCGGCTGCCGCTTCCGGGTACCGTGCTCGTGGAAACCGGGAAGACGCTCACGGCGGAGACGCCCGTTGCGCGCACGGAGCTGCCGGGCAACGTGCAGACGGTGAACGTCGCGAGCCTTCTCGGAGTGCACCAGAGCGACATCGCCGACTGCATGATCAAGAAGGAAGGCGATCCGGTCGAGGCGGGAGAGGTGATCGCCTCCACGAAGTCCTTCTTCGGGTTGTTCCGAGCCAAGTGCACGAGCCCCACGAAGGGCTCGATCGAGAGCATCTCCGCGATCACGGGCCAGGTGCTCTTGCGCGAGCCTCCGATCCCGGTCGAGGTGGAAGCCTACGTGGACGGCACGGTGGTCGAGGTTCTGCCGCGCGAGGGGGTCGTGATGGAAACGTCGGGTGCCTTCGTGCAGGGGATCTTCGGCATCGGCGGTGAGACGGCCGGCGTGCTGCACCGCCTTGCCGAGAGCCCGAAAGACCCGCTCACGGAAGCCGCCATCGGTCCGGAGTGCAAGGGCAAGGTGGTTTTCGGGGGCTCGCAGGTCACGGGGAAAGCGCTCGAGAAGGCCGTGAAGATGGGCGCGCGCGGGGTGATCGTCGGCGGGATAGACGACCAGGATCTGCGTGCCTTCCTCGGCTACGATCTGGGTGTCGCCATCACCGGCTCAGAGGAGAAGGGCGTCACGCTGGTGATCACCGAGGGGTTCGGTCGCATGGCCATGGCGAGAAGAACGTTCGACTTGCTCTGCAGCCACGAGGGCAGGAAATGCTCGATCAACGGCGCCACCCAGATCCGCGCGGGCGTCATGCGGCCCGAGGTCGTCATTCCGATACTGGGCGAGCGCGTCGCGGCGCCGGCATCCGCCGTGAGCGAGGGGCTCAAGATCGGGAGCCCGGTGCGGGGGATCCGCGAGCCGTATTTCGGGCGTTTGGGGACGGTCTCGGGTCTGCCGCCCGAACTTCAGCTCCTCGAGACGGAAGCGAAGGTCCGTGTCCTCGCCGTTCGCTTCGACGGGACCGAAGAGGATGCGATCCTGCCGCGGGCAAACGTCGAGATGATCGAGGGGTAGATCACGTGGCGACGGCGGGCGCGCTGCGCTGGCGTCTTTTCGAATCGGGCCCAGGCCCTCCCGAGGCTCAGATGGAAGAAGACGCCCGGATGCTGGAATCGCTGCCCGGAGATGGGACGGTGACCTGGCGTCTTTACGGGTGGGAGCCGTGGGCGATCTCGATCGGCCACCACCAGGACGCTTCGCGGGACCTCGATCTCGACCTCTGCCGCCGCGACGGCGTGCGCGTCGTCCGGCGTCCTACCGGCGGCCGCGCGGTCTATCACGCCGAGGAGTTGACGTACGCCGTGTCCCTCCCCGAGTCGCCCGTTCTGCCCGCAGGAATCTCAGGGGTGTACGGCGTCGCAGCGCAAGTGCTGCTCGAGGCGGTCCGCTCGCTCGGAGCTGACGCGCGCGCCGGTTCGAGCAGCCCCGCCGGAGCGGGGCATCACGGGGCCTGTTTCGCGAGCAGC
>JAGVPR010000207.1 GCA_020052115.1 Candidatus Eiseniibacteriota bacterium | reverse complement strand
CGTGTCGTCCGGCGCCGGCGCGCGGCCGGGCACGCGCGGGGGAGGCGCGGGCAGGAGCGAACCGATCGGGAATCGCATGTTGAGCGTCGTGCGGCTCGAATTGTCCATCTCCCAGAGATCTCGAAACGGATCATCCCCCGGCCGACGCAGACTCACCCCGTGGTTTCCGTTGAACGAACCCTCCCAGGTGACGCTCGGCGAGAGCCAGCCGTTGAGCGCATCGAAGGAGCCGCTCCCAGAGAGCCGCTCCACGCGGCTGATCTCCTTGCCGATCCACTTCCCCGGCAGCGTGCTCTCCGAGGCGCGGAGATCGCGCTGGCTCTGAAGGCTGTACGAGATCGGCTCCGACTGCCCGATCCTGAGCGGCGAGTACGAGGTGGACAGGTTCAGGGTCGAGGCCCGGCTGGAGGTCTTCGTCTGGAGCACGAGCGGCTCGTTCAAATCGCCGCCCTTTCGAGTGAACTGTTCCTGGAACCGCTGGGTCGTGACGCTGCCGATGTTGATGTTCGACGGCAGGTATCGCAGGCCGACGTCTCGCGGCAGCACGAGCGGCCGCACGCTCGCGAACGAAGCGCTGTAGTTCGCCGCGCCGGTGAACACCTGCGTCGAATCGCGGCGCGTGGGCTGGCTGCTCCGGTCCATCGAGGCCGAGAAGCTCAGCGAGAGCCCGTCGATCGTATAGCGCAGCAACGGATTCGTAGACGGCCGCCGGGAGAGCCGGACATCGACCTTGCGACTGTCGCGCTCGGTGACATTTCGGTCGCGGGCCTGTCCGCGGAATTCGATATCGTTGCCGGTCTGGAACTTCGGGGTCTGCCGGTTCCTCTGCCACCCGATCGTCACCGGAACGTTGAGATTGAGCGGCGCCATGAACTTGTCCGCCCTGAGGTTCGCGTTGACGCCCAGATCCTCGCTGAACGTGCCCGATCCGCGCGTGTTCCCGATCTGGAGGAAGTCCGCTCCTCGATTCTCGTAGAGCGTCGAGACGTCGAGCAGATCGGAGAACTTGACGCGGGCCGAGACGCGCCGCGCGCTCCCCACGTTCTTCTTCACATCGGAGAGGCGTAGCTCATCGAGCCACACGCTTCCATACGAGACCGTCTCGCCGCTCAGGTTCCGCACGCCGAGCTGGACCTCGCGCACCTGCGTGAAAGACGGAGTGCCCCGGATCACATAGGCGCCCCCGTCCGCGAGCTCCTTGTGGATGATCCCGTGGACATCGGCCGGCAGGGACTTCAGCTCGGAGAGATCGGCCAGCGGCACGCTCACGCTCCGCCACCCGGTCGGGACGGGCGCGCGGTACTCGTAGTAGTTGAGCGTGTCCCGCGCGAATCGCACGAAGAACTCGAGCGCGGGCCCGTCGGTCTCTCCACGCCGGAGGAAGAACTTGAGTGTCTCGTAGAGCGTGAAGTCCTGGGCGTCGAGGTACCGGCGGTATGCCTGGCCCTGGTGGCGGTCCGGGAAGTTCCGCACCTCGAGCCACAGCGACTGCTCCTTCTCGGGAACATTGTCCTGCGTCCGCACCTCGAACGGGGCCGCGTAGACGTCGCTGTTCTCCTTGTTGTTGATCCCCGAGACGAGGAAGTCCTCCCCCGGCGCCAGGCCGGACTGCGCGAGCGTCGTGTCCACGTACGTCGTGTCGGCGAAGCGGATCGGACGCTCGAGCCAGCGGTTGCCGAGGATCTCCAGGCCGCCGATCTGGACCATGGCGCTTTGGGAGAACCCGGAGAGCCAGAGTCGAGCCTGGCGGATCGTCTGCCACTGCGGGCTGTTGACCGTATCCACGGAGACGTCGTTCAGAGGGACCCGGTAGCGCCGCCACCCGTTGCTCTCCGGACGATCGAGGCCCGCCGTGCCGAAATCCCGGGTGACGTCGGTGACGAGGAAGCTCGTGTCCGCGAGATCGAAGGTGAACTCGAAGTAGTCGTCCCTGGTCTCGAGGAAGCTGCTCGCGTTGAGATCCTCCGTGTCCCAGACACGGTTGCCTTCAGTGCCGTTGATCTTCGCCCAGTCGTCGCCCTCGGCCTTCGTGGGGTCGGAAGGCGCTTCGTAGTCATCGAGGCTCGTGTCGCCGGACTGTCCGGCGGCGATGGTGTCGAGGCCCGTGTCCTCGTTGATCTGATCGAAGATCCAGTTCTTGTCCCTGTCCTCCGTGTCGAGCTTCCTGTTCGGGGCGGCCGGCGAGGGGAAGCCGCGATCCCAGACGGCATCCTCGCTGACGGTGCCCAGGTCCACACGGATCGTTCCCGTGCGCTCGTCGCGCCGGCTCCAGGGGATCTCGTCGTTGACCCAGATGTCGAGGAACTGCTGGCGGGAGAGGTCCGTGCCGCTCTTCGAGATCGGCTGCACGAGCGAGGCCCAGGACGTCTCGGCCAAACCGGATGTGGTGTCCGGATGGAACTGCACGGCGAGGGAGGCCCGCACGTCGTTTCTCTCGGCCTCGGAGAGCGTGGGCTGCAAATCCCCTTCGTGCACGTTTCGCGGGTCGTACCACCGGACGAGCGCGTGGTGAGCGGCCTGCAGAACCGGATCGCCCTCGAGCAGAACGGGGATCGAGGACGGACGCCACGAGGTGCGCGTCAGCGAAAGCGCCTCGTTCTGGTCCACGCCTTCGAAGTCGTCCAGGTAGACCTCGTTTCGCGTATTCGGATTCGGGAACGAGAGGCCCACCTCGGCATCCACGGTCAGCGCGCTCTTCTCCGACGCGTCCACGAGCGGCAGCGCGTCCACCAAGCGGGTCAGAAAGCCCGGCTCCTTCTTGATGGACACGTTGACGTCCCCGACCACCGTGCGGATCGGCTCCTGCTCTAGACGCACGCGCCGGTCGGGACTCCCCTTGCTCTGGAAAAGCCATGTGGTTCCGACGGAAAGATCGGGACCGGGCGCATAGCGGGCCGCGACCCCGGCCAGCGTCTTCTGCCCCATCGCGAAGAGCGGCGCGTACTGGTAGCTGATGTTGATCCGATCCGAGGGCAGCAGCTCTTCCACGACCTCCACCGTCCCCAGGTCGTAATCCACGCGGATCTGGCCGGCGGAGAGCGGCATGTCGTTCTTCGTGACGACGACCGACCCCGGGATCAGGTTCATGGCGTTCGGGATGGTGAAGCTCGTGACCTTGCTCCGCACCTGCACGGTGAAGTAGAACTGGGACGGGGTATCCACTGAGTTCACCTTCCGCGTCGGGAAATCGTAGAGCTGAGGGAACTGATCCTCGCCGAGGAGCAGCGTGTCGCGGTTCGCCGGCTTCAGCGCCTCATCCAGCCCCCCCATGCGCTGGTTGATGTCCGCATCGTCGGGCGCAAAGGGCCGCAGATCGGGCAGGACCAGATACCCTGACTCGGGGCTGACCCGGTCCCAATCCACCTTGCCGTCGTGCCCGGGCTCATAACCGCTCCCCATCTCTTTCAGCCGGTCCAGCCCGACGATCTGCAAGAAAGGCACGGCGCCGAGGTTCGTGGGGTCGGTCGTGCCCTGATCCCGGTGGATCTGCACCGAGAGCGACGTGATGTCAATGTTCTCGGCGTTCAAGTAGTAGACGTTTCGCATGCCGAGCTTCCGCGTCGCCGCCCAGATACCCTGGCTCAGGTCGTTCTGGTCCAGCTCTTCATCCGGCGGCTTCAGGAGCTTCAGGAGAAGCGCGTCCGATGTCACCACCCCGACCGTGTCGAGGACGCCGGCCACCGTGTCAACGTAGGCCACCGCCAGCATCTCGTCCTCACGCAGGGATCGCCGGAGTGCCAAGACGGTGTGCCCGAAGTACAGCTCTCGCTCCAGGCTGAAATCGGTGTTCAGCTCGAGCCGGTGGAACCAACCCGAAAGCGAGTCCGGATCGCTCGTGCGGCCGGCCGCCGTGACCGAACCGACGCGGGCTCCGAGGTTCACGTTGTTGGTCGCGTCGCGGTCGTCCACCCAGACCTGCACCAGCGAGAGATCAATCTGCGGTATGCGCCCGTCCGGGTCGCTGAAGAAGAAGAACTGGTTCTTGATGAACTCGATGTCGCGGATCACCTTGTCTTCGGTCTGGGTCGTCCCGGCGAACGAGCGGCTCTCGGCCTCCCCTTCCTCCTTGCTGGCGATCATCTGCAGATCGAGCGCCGCCAGCTTCGCAGCCACGTTCACGCCGAATAGACCGGTGTGCTGCCCGCCGTAGGAGACGTATCGCGTGCCGGGCAGGGCCAAGCTCGTGTTTCCGAGATCCACCTTCTGGATGATCTCGTCGTCGTAGCCCTGGTAGCGGAGCTTGATGCTGTTGTCGAGGGCGGTGGGGGCGTTCGAATTCTGCGCGACGTCAATGTGGAGCTTCTCGCCCACCGTTCCCGTCAGCGTCACGTTCAGATCCTGCTTCATATCGAGCTGCGGGAAGCCGGACGGTCCGCCGTACTCGGTCTTCTTCTGGCCGACGGTCCAGCGCCGCGTGCCGCTCATCGTGATCCGCTCGCTTCCCCGCACCGCGAGCTGCGGGGCCCCGGGACCGAAGATGGACTCGATGGCCGGAGGAAGCTGGACGGGCAGCTCGATGCGGATGTTGCTGGCGGTGTCACGCCCCCTGAAGGCCCTCTCGTCCTTGAGCCCGGCGAGCGACTCGATGACCCAGATCCGGCGCATGTTCTGGGCGGTGAAGGCGGAGGAGAACTCGGGGATCGTCCAGGCCGTGCTTCGTCCGATCTCGGCCTCATTGAGCGTGTGCCCTCCGCGAACGCGCTCCTGATCGAAGTCGTAGGTCAGGAAGCGGCGCCGCGGGTCGTTCTTCACCTCCAGCGCCAGGTGCGACGGCCGGAAGGACAGGTTCGGCATGCTGTCGCGTGACGCCGGGGAGAGCGGCTCAGGGATCTCGGTCTCCAGCGAGTCCGCTCCCAGGGTGGCCGTGCGCGCGGGCGGCGGCAGCCCGCGCCAGATCGCCACGGAGAGAGAGTCGACCAGAGGGCCGTTGTGGAGGAGGAGGGGCGAGACGAAATCGTTGTCCGGCCGATAGTCCCAGAGCCGTGACGTCGCCTCGGGAAGGGCTTCCCCGCCGGAGGATGCGCCTGAAGGAGACTCTTCCTCCGGAGCCGCCACCCCCGCCGCCGCGACAATCGCCGCGAGGATAGCCAAGGCCATCGTCACGAGGGGGGGGCGTAGTGAGACGATCCCCCCTGTGACGATCGGTCGCAGGGCGTGGACGGCGCGCAACAGCATCAACGTCTGAAAACCTCGTAAGTGGTTGATCGGACGTTGCCCATATGCAGAAACTGATAGTAGTGAAGCAATCTCCCTGCCATCCGTGGCCCCCATGTGCGGCGAGTCCCGACCTTGTCCCGGAACTTGAGCGGAGCCGCCGGGGTCCTCGGCTTGGGTCCCCCTCCAAGGACGGGGCCCGAGCCCCGGCCGGCGACGCCTCGGTCCCACACGGCGGACCTCGGCAGCCTATACTCCCCCGGGACCGGAGAGAACCGATGATCCTCGTCCGCTACATCCTTCGCGAGCACGTGCGCCCCTTCTTCCTGGGGTTCGGCGTCGTCACGTTCCTGCTCACGATGGATTTCCTCTTCGACTACATTGACCTCCTGATCGGCAAGGGGGTTCCCTTCTGGACGGTGCTCCAGCTCTTCTTGCTCGGACTGGGCTGGATGATCGCGCTGTCCGTCCCCTGCGGCGTGCTCGTGGCGGCGCTCATGACCTTCGGCCGTCTTTCCCACGACAACGAGATCTCCGCCGCCCGCGCGAGCGGCATCAATCCGATCCGGCTCATGATCCCCCCGATCCTCGCGAGCGGGGTGATCGGCGGGCTGCTCGTCCTGTTCAACAATCACGTTCTCCCGGAGACGAACCACGCGTTCGCGAACCTCCTGCTCGACATCAACAGGAAGAGGCCGTCCCTCGAGCTCAAGGAGGGCGTCTTCATGAACGATCTCGAAGGGTACAGCATGCTGATCGGGAAGCTCAACGACCGCACGGGCCTCATGAAGGATGTCACCATCTACGACACGACGGAAGGCAACGTGCCCAAGACGATCCTGGCGAAGAACGGGCGCTTCATCATGGATCCGGCTGGGGACCGGCTGAGCCTCGAACTCCACGACGGGGAGATCCACGAGGTCCCTCTCGATACGAGCGCCGAGAAATACCGGCGGCTCCAGTTCCAGACGCACACCCTGGTCATCGAGAACATCGGCACCCGCCTGACGCGAAGCGACCGGACGGCGCGAGGCCAGCGGGAGATGAGCACCAAGCAGCTCCAGGACGAGATCGGCAAGCTCGAGGTCCAGAGGTCCGAGAAGGCGGAGCGGTTTGATGAGCGGCTCCGCACGTACGGCTTCGACGACTACAGCGCCTTCCTGGCGACCCTGCCGAACGGCGGCCGGCGCGGGGCCGGAGCCTTCCTCGCGCGCGCCGTCGGCGCCG
>JAGVPR010000258.1 GCA_020052115.1 Candidatus Eiseniibacteriota bacterium | reverse complement strand
GATCGCCGCGCTGCCGCCGCCGCGGTGATTCGGCCGCGCGCTCGGATCATCTCCGCAACGCCCCGGCCGGTCCGCCGGTCCCCCGAGGCTAGGGTTGCAAGCCAAGACGTCCGAATCTAGAATGGGGACGGTGCCGATCGCCGGATTCCCAGCAGGCATTCTCGGATCCGCGGGTGGGTCCGCGGCTCGATTCAAGGAGATCTCGTGCTGACAACCGTCCTCATCGGCCTTCTGGTTCTTGGCGTGCTCGTGGTCGTCCATGAGCTCGGCCACTTCACGGCCGCCAAGCGGCTCGGCATCCGCGTCGAGCGCTTTTCGCTCGGGTTCGGCCGCAAGCTCATCGGTTTTCGCCGCGGCGAGACCGAGTACTGGATCTCGGCGGTCCTGTTCGGCGGCTACGTCAAGATGGCGGGCGACAACCCCGAGGAGCCGAACCCGGTGCCGCAGCCGGGCGACTTCCTCACGTGTCCCTGGTGGAAGAAGGCGATCATCGCCGCCGCCGGCCCTTTCGCAAACCTCCTCCTTTCCGGGCTGTTCTTCGTCGCGATGTACGGCGTCGGCGTGAGTCAGCCGATCGTGAGCAGCATCGTCGGGCCGGTCGAGGAAGGATCGGCCACGGCGCGCTCCGGGATCGAGGAGTCCGATCGCATCATGGCGCTCGACGGGAAGCCGGTTTCCTACTGGCACGAGTTCTACCGGGTCTGGCTCGACGGCGAGACTCTCGAGAAGGAGACCGGCGAGCCGAAGGGGCACGCCTTGTTGATCCGGCGGGGCGATGAGGAAACGGCCATCGCGATCGCCGATTCCATGGAGCAGGGATTCATGGCGGGTCTCCAGAGCGCGATCCCGGCGGAACTCGGCGAGGTGAGCGTCGGAACGCCGGCATACCAGGCGGGGCTTCAGGCCGGCGACATGGTGCGATCGGTGAACGGCCATGCCGTCCACTCCTGGCAAGATCTGCAGGCCGAGGTGCGGCCGAACGCCGACGTGGAACTGACCTTTGTCATCGAGCGCGAAGGGCGGCAGTTCGAGAAGCAGATCAAGCCGATCCCCTCGGATCCCGCGAGCGCTGAGCCGAGCGGAATCATCGGTGTCATGCCGCCGAACGAGGGAACGTATATCGAGCGCTTCGGACCGTTCGAGGCGGTGAAGCTCGGGGTGCTGGAGACCGGGTTCCGGATCTCGCAGCTCTACAGCGGGCTCTGGGCGCTCTTCACTCATCCGCGGCAGCTCGGCAGCTCGCTCGCGGGACCCGTCTCGGTCGTGCAGATCTCGGGTGAGGTGGGCAAGAAGGGGCTGTCGTACTTCCTCTACATCGCGGGTTTCATCAGCCTCGCGCTCATGGTGATGAACTTGCTCCCTATCCCTGTTCTCGACGGCGGGCACATTCTCTTCAGCTTCTTCGAAGCGGTCAGGGGGGGGCCGATGGCGCCACGGAAGATGGTCCTCTTCCAGAGGGTTGGGCTGGCGATCCTGGGAAGCATCATGGTCTTCGCGCTCGTGAACGACCTGACACGGATCACGCAGCGCGAGCGAGCAAAGGGACGCGAGACGCCCGTCGGGGAGGGGATGCGGGAGGGCCGTGCGACGGAGCCGGAACCGGATGCGATGGGCCGCTAGCCTCGTCTGCATCCTATGCCTGCTCCATGCCGCCGCCGCTCTCGCTCAGGATAGCAACGGCCTGAGCGAGGATCTGCCGCGCATCCGCCACATCGAGATCCGCGGCAACGAGGCCGTCGGCGACGGCAAGATCCGCTCGATCCTGACGGTCAAGAGCCCTTCGCTGTTCCGCCCGTTCCGCGCTACCCGCTTCCGCAGGGAGTTCCTCGACGCGGATGTCCGCGCCGTGACCTTGTACTACCGGAGCCTCGGCTATCTGCAGGCCAAGGTGACGGGCGACACCTCTTTCGACAAGGGCTACCGCAACGCGAGCATCAGGATCACCGTCAGCGAAGGGCGGCCGACGATCGTCCGCGCCCTGCACTTCAAGGCGAGCGAGACTCTCTCCCGCGAGCGCCTGCGGGGCGCGATCCGCACGAAGGTCGGGAAACCGTACAACGAATTCCAGGTGCGCGACGACCGCGAAGCGCTGCGCGCCTTCTTGCAGGACCTGGGCTACCTGACGGCCTCGGTCGCGGACAGCTCGCGCTTCGACAGCCTCGATGCCGCGTTGACCTTCGACATCCGAGAGGGGCGGGAGATGCACCTCCGCGAGGTCTCGGTATCCGGCAACGAGAAGACGGAGACACGCATCGTCGCGCGGGAGCTCGTGCTGCGCACGGGCGACCTCGTGAGGCGGCAGAAGCTCCTCGAGAGTCAGAAGAAGCTCTACGAGAGCGGGCTCTTCCTCGATGCGACGATCCGCACCGTCGTCATGGACTCGAGCGCGGGCGTTGTGGATCTCCTCGTCAACGTGCGTGAGCGGAAGGACTCCTGGATCGGGTTCGGAGTCGGCTACTCGTCGCGCGATCTGGCGCGGCTCTCCGGCGAGTGGGGAAACCGCAACATCGGGGGCGCGGGCCGGAGGCTCACCGCGCAGACCCAGTTCGGGCTCAGTCTCGACAGCCTCTTCACCCGCGGGAAGATGCCGCCCGTCGGCGAGAACGTGAGCCAGCTCTCGTGGCGCGAGCCGTGGTTCCTCGGCACGAGGACGCCGCTCCAGTTCACGGGCTACTACGAGTTCAGCAAGCAGAAGACGTTCGATCAGTCCATCTGGGGGCTGAAGAGCACGGCGCGTCGCGATCTGTCCACGGCCGCGCGCGTCTTCCTCACCGCCGAGAATCGCTGGGTCACGACGACCGACTCCACCCTCGTGCGGGAGCGGTACACGACACGCCTCCTGGATCTCAGGCACGAGCGCGACACGCGCGACGATTTCTTCGATCCTGGCCGCGGCACGCTTCAGCAGAGTCTCGTGGAGTACTCGGGAGGCTTCCTCGGCGGCCAGAGCACGTTCGGGAAGGCTTCGCTCGGCGCGGCGTGGTACTCGACGCTCAACAGCCGGATGGTCATCGCGTGGCGTGCGCGGTCCGGCGTCATCGAGCCGGTCCGAAGCCAGCTCGGAGGCGCCGCGGCCGATTCGCTCGAGGTGCTCAAGGTGCCGTTCGAGGACCGGTTCTTCGCGGGCGGAGCCTCCACCGTGCGCGGGTACCCGGAACAGCTCCTCGGCAGGGTCGTGAAGGTCGGCGGAAAGTCGCAGCCGCTCGGGGGGCTCGCGATGCTCGTCGCCAATGTGGAACTCCGCGTGCGGCTCATCTGGCTCTTTTCGGCGGCGTTCTTCGTGGACGGGGGAAACGTCTGGGCCGATCGCCGGGAGTTCAAGCTCTCCCGCCTCGCGGGCGAGTTCGATGGCGGAGATCCCTCGGATCTCGACGTGAAGTACGGAGCGGGTGTCGGGCTTCGCGCCCGGACTCCCGTCGGTCCGCTGCGAGTGGATTACGGCCAGAAGATCGGCCGGAGCCGCCGCAATGCGGCCCGTCCCTACGAATTCCACCTGAGCGTGGGACAGGCGTTCTGATCATGGCGATGCGCGGCGTACTCAAGGGGATCGGGTGGGGAACGGCGCTCCTCATCCTGCTCCTCGCGGGCGCGATCGCCGGCGTGAACTACCTTTGGAGTCACCGCCCCGGGCAGATCGCGGGGCGCATCGCGGGTCTCGTGAACGAGCGCGTGCTCGGAGACGGCACGCGCATCACGATCGCGCGCGTGAGCGGCAATCCGCTTCAGACCGTGACGCTCTACGATGTCCAGCTCCACCGTCACGACTCGGGCGGGCGCTGGCACCGCGTCGTGCGCGCCCCCGAAGTGCGAGCGACCTATTCTCTGGGCGGCCTCCTGGGGACGGGACGTTTCGAGGGGCGCATCGAGGTGCTTCGCCCCGAGGTGCGTGTCGAGCTGCTCGCCGATAGCACGTTTGCGATTCCGACCTTCCGAAAAGGGAAGGGCGGCGGCGCCCCGGTCGAGATCTCCGACATCGAGATCCGTGACGGCACCGTCTTCGTGGAGGCGTTCAAGGACGGCGCCTCGATCCGTGACCTCGATCTCGCCGGCGGCTTGCGACTCGAGGGAGGCACCGCGCGGATCACGGTGCGAAGCGGGGGCTTTCTCCTGGAGGCTCCGGCGGACACGGTGACCGGCATCCGCGGGGTCCTTCGTGTGACCGGCGACCGGCTCTTCTTCGAGCCGCTGCGCGTGCAGACGACCGGCTCCGAGTTCGAGGCGAGCGGGCCGCTCGGCTTCGCGCGCCGCGGCGCGCTCGCGCTCGACATCGCCGTCGGCAGGCTCTCGATGGGGGAGTTGAACCGCTTCCAGAAGATCTCGCCGCCGCTGCGACCGGGAGGATTCATCCGCGGACGGGTGGGTCTCTCGAGAGGAGACGGGCCTCTCCAGGTGGAGTGGAACGTCAACGGCATCGTCGGACCCGACAGCGTGGCCATCTTCAGCGGCCGGGGCGAGATCGCGAACGACGAATTCCACGGACGCGACGTGCTCCTTCGCTCGGGGCCGGTCGAGGCATCGGGCTCGGTTGACATCTCGCTGCACGATGCCAAGGAATACCGGCTCGACCTGGATGTCGCGGGCTTCGATCTTTCCGGCCCGCCGCTATGGCCGCTGGAGGGCGACCTGCCGCCGACCGATCTCCGGGGCCACGTGCGGCTCGCCGGCCGCGGCTTCGGTACGGGCGTGACCGACCTCGATGTCGAGGCCGAACTCGGGCCGGGCCGCGTTGATCTTCTTCAGATTGACGGAGGGCGCACGCTCTTCCACATCCTTCCGGACGAGAGCTTCGTCGTGGACAGCGCGGAGGCCGAGGCCGGCGGCGGCATCCTGCGCGCGGAAGGCCGCTTCGCGCCCGAAGGGGAGATCGCGCTCGACGCCGAGGCGGAGCGCTTCGGTCTGGATGCGATGCAGGGCTACTGGAAGGACGTCGTGATCACGGGCCGCGCCGATCTGCGGGGCCGGCTCATCGGGAAGACGCGGACGCCGCAGTTCACCGCGGCGGGCTCGCTCTCGCCCTTCACGATCGCGGAGGTCGTTTCGGACTCGGTGACGGTTCTCTCGGCCGAGGGCGACCTCATGCCGGACATCGTCTTCGACGCCGAGATCACAGCCGATTCTCTCCGCCTGGTGGGTCAGCGACTCGAGGAGGTGGAGTTGTCCCTCGGTGTGGCCCCGGGCGATGTCACCTTCCGGGACGTCGCGGGCCGACTCGACTCTCTCCGCTTCCACGGGCGCGGCGAGATGCGTCAGTCCGGACGGCAGAGGCAAACGCTCGTCGTGCCCGATCTGGCCGTGGACGCCGGCGGGCACCGGTGGTCGAACAAGGGCGAGCTGCGAGCCACGCTCTCGGCCGACGAGTTCATCCTGGAGCCTTCCGAGTTCACGAGTGGCGAGAACGAGATCGGGGGCTCGCTGCACTCCCGCCGGACCGGTGAGACGGCGTTCTCGCTCGAGAGCCGCAACTTCGATCTCAAGATCCTCGAGGCGTTCTCGTCGCGGCGGCCGCTCGAGGGGCGCGCCGACATCTCGGCGCAGATCCACGGTCCTCAGGGCGCGCTCGACGGGCGCCTCGACATGGAGATCCGGAAGCTGCGCGCCGGGGCCGACTCGCTCGATCTCATGCGTGCCGGTCTCGATGTCGCCGGCCCGCTATGGACGGTGCGCGAGCTGCATCTGGCCTCGGGGGGCGGCCACGCGGACATCGCGGGAACGATTGACTGGGGCGCTCCGTTGCAGGAGGCCGTGAAGCGGGCCCGCGCGCGTGACCGGGAGAAGCTCTCCGGCGTGAAGCTCGATTTCACGGTCGAGGCCGATTCGCTGCCGCTTCCGCGCCTTGCCGGTCGCGCCGACACTCTCCTTGCCTCCGGCGTGCTCGATGCGCGCGCGACGGTCAAGGGGACGCTGGGAGCGCCGGAGATCGAGGGGGACGTCGCCGCGCTCGACGGCAAGATCGCGATGCTCGGATTCGACCGGGTGAGCGGCAAGGTCCTCTACAGCGACGGAGTCCTCACAGTTTCCGGCGGGGAGATCGCGCGCGGAAACACGCGGATGGACGCTTCGGGATTCCTGCCGCTGGAGCTGGGTCTGCGCTGGGAGCGTCCGGCGATTCCCGAGAGCCCGATGCGATTCACGCTCTCCGCGGACGCGGGCGATCTCTCGCTCGCGAGCGAGCTGCTCCCGATGGTCGTGGGCGGAGCGAGCGGCACATTCCGCGGGCTCGTCGTCGTGGGCGGCACGCCGCGCCATCCGCGCGCGAGCGGCCGTATCACGATCACGAACGCGAGCATGCGGCCTCTGGCGCGGAGCGAGGTCTTCCACGACGGAAGCGCCGAGATCTCCATCTCCGAGGAGGGCGGAATCCGTCTCGAGCGTCTGGTGGCGCAGCAGGGGAAGAAGGGCCGGATCGAGGCGGCGGGGACTTTTCGATCGCTCCGCGACTTCGAGTTCCGGATCGGCGTCCGCAACGGGATCCTCCACCAGATCGAGAGCTTCGACGCGAGGCTCGACGGGGACTTCATCGCCCGTCCCGACACGACGACGTTCCCCGGCCAGGTGCGGCCGCGCATCTCGGGGACGGCGGTCGCGAAGGAGGTCGTGATCTTCCAGGAGTTCGGCCTCGCGCCGCGGCCGATCGAGCAGACGCCGTGGCTCTTCGACCTCCGGGCCGAGGTGCCGAATCGGCTCTACGTGCGCAACCGGAGCGCGGATCTGGAACTGGGCGCCGATGGCCCGATCACGGTCCGCTTCGACGGGGGTCCCCTCTGGCTCTTCGGCGGGACGCTCAGCGTGCTCCGGGGCCAGTATGCCGCGCCGCAGATCAACGCGCGCTTCAACATCACGAGCGGGACGATCACGATGATCGCGCTGGCCGGCGAGGACCCGCAGGTGGACATCACGGCGGAGACGCGCGTTCCGCGCCTGGCGCAGGCGGTGGGCGCGAAGGCGACGGTGGTCACCGTCACCGTGCACCTCACGGGCAAGCTCTCGGCGCCGACCGTGACGCTGGAGTCGGACGATCCGGACCTCTCGCAGTCCGACATCATGCAGCTTCTCACGTATGGGCGCCTGATGGCGGGGGCGCAGGCGGGGCTCACGGGGCCGGAGGTGGGGAGCTCAGTCCTCGTGACGCAGTTCCTGCAGCTCCAGTTCCGCGACCTGCTGCCCGGCATGGGGTCGGCCGGAATCACGATCGAGCCGCCCGAGACCGGCGAGTCGTCCGCGTTCACCGTTCGCGTCTCGCAGGTCGTGGCGCCCGGGCTCCTGCTCGAGTACTCTCAAGGGCTCTCGCTCGGAGCTGGGCAGGAGCTCGGCCTGGAGTATCGCGTTTCGAGGAACTTCTTCCTGCGCGGCGGCGTCGTGCGTGACCGGATCCTCGAGCAGCAGATCGGCGATGAGTACAATCTCGATTTCAAGCTCAAGCTCGAATACTGACCCCGGAAGGCAGGCGGCGATGCATGACATTCTGCGGGGCCTCAACGACATTCAGCGGCAGGCGGTGACGCACGGCGACGGGCCCCTCCTGATCCTCGCCGGCGCCGGGAGCGGCAAGACGCGCGTTCTCACCCATCGGATCGCGCATCTGTTGAGAGCGGGCGACCTGCCGCCGCACCGGATTCTCGCCTTCACGTTCACGAACAAGGCGGCGGGCGAGATGGCGTCCCGCCTCGAGGCCCTTCTCGGCGCGGCATCACGCGAGCTCTGGGCGGGCACCTTCCACTCGATCTGCGTCCGCATCCTGCGGCGCGAGGCGGCAACGGCGGGTTACCGCACCGGCTTCTCGATCTATGACCGGGACGATCAGCTCTCGGTCTTGAAGCGCGCGCTTCGCGAGAGCGCGCTCTCGGAGAAGGAGTTCGAGCCGCGCCTCATGCTCGGGAGGATCTCGCGGGCGAAGGATCGTCTCGTGAGCGCCGAGGAGTTTCGCGCCCAGGCGGTTTCGCCGCACGAAAGGTCGGTCGCCACGCTGTATGAGAAATACCAGCGATCTCTCCATGAGCTGAACGCGTTCGATTTCGACGATCTCATCGCGGTCGTCGTCCGCCTCCTCGAGCGGGACGAAGAAGTGCGAGCGAAGTACGCGGGCCGCTTCCAGCACGTCCTCGTGGACGAGTATCAGGACACGAACCACGCCCAGTATCGGCTGCTCCGGGCGCTCGCTTCTGAGCACCGAAACGTGACGGCGGTGGGAGACGACGACCAGTCCATCTATGCCTTCCGGGGCGCCGACATCTCGAACATCCTCTCGTTCGAGCAGTCGTTTCCCGAGGCCACGATCCTCCATATGGAGCAGAACTACCGCTCGACGAAGGCGATCCTCGAGGTGGCGAACGCCGTCGTGAAGAACAACGCGCGCCGCAAGCCGAAGACGCTCTGGACCGAGAACGGGGCGGGGCGGCCGGTCGAGTTCGTGCTCGCCGCCGACGAGGCCGCCGAGGCCGCGGAGATCGTGCGGACGATCCGGCGCGAGGTCTCGGCGGGGAAGAGAAACTGGAAGGACTACGTCGTCCTCTACCGGACGAACGCGCAGTCGAGGGCGATCGAGGAAGCGCTCCGGAACGCTCTGCTCCCGTACCGGCTCGTGGGCGGCGTGTACTTCTATCAGAGGCGCGAGGTGCGTGATCTCCTCGCGTACCTGCGGCTCCTGGTCAACCCATCCGACGAGGAGAGTCTCCGGCGCGCGATCGCGGCGCCCCGTCGAGGCGTCGGGGAGGTAAGCGTGACGCGCCTGCTCGAGTTCGCGCGCACGAGCGGGATCGCGCCGGTGGCCG
>JAGVPR010000224.1 GCA_020052115.1 Candidatus Eiseniibacteriota bacterium | reverse complement strand
CGCGCCCTCGGGACCGTGCTCGCCGAGGGCGTGTCCGCGGCGGTCGTGCTGCTCCCGGCGGGGACCGATCCCGACGCTTTCGTCCGCTCGAAGGGGGCTGAGGCGATGGAGTCTCTTCTCCGGGACCGGCTCGACGCCGTGGAGTTCGTGGAAACTTTGCACCGCCTCGAGGCGTCTCAGATGACGGTCGAGGAGGCGCTTCACACCCTGCGGGATCTCCTGGCGGTCGTTCCGGATCCTATCGTCCGGCGCTTGCTGGTCCAGCGGGCCGCGGAGCGGTTCCGCTTCGATGAGGCGATCCTGGCGGGGGAGGTGGAGCGTGTTTCGGGGGGTCGGGGCTCGCGAGGGCCGGTTCGGCCGGCCCCCTTGTCCGAGAAGGCGTCTCGGGCGGCGCGGGCTAGCCCTCCAGGCCACGCCCTTCCGGCAGGGCTGGAACGGGACTTGATCCTCAGCCTCTGGAAGGAGCCGTCGCTGTTGAACCAGATGGCTGAATTGCTCCAGGATCAGGCGCTTTCTGCCGGGACGCGGCAGGCCGTGGGTTGCCTCCGGCGCTGGCAGGAGGCGGGGGCGGTCGGCGACCCCGGGCGGATTCTGGACGAGGTGGAGGACCCGGCAGTCCGCTCCGTTCTCTCCGAGGCCCTCATCTGGGAAACAGAGGCCTACTCGGACAGGGAGAGGAGCCGCGCGGCGCGGGACATCCCCCGTCAGATCGGGATGGCTTTGCGAAAGGAGAGGCTCCGGCTTCTGGACGAGGAAATCGAGCGGGCGAGCAGGGCCGGGGCCGCCGAGCTGGGCGATCTTCTCAGGGAGCGCCAGCGCCTCCAGGCGGAGCAGGCCGGGGGGTCCAAGGACTGATGCCACGTCATCTAGGCAAGGGCGGCGCTCTCTGGTATATTACAAGACTATGCCGGCCGCTACCCTCGGGATTTTGCTGTGTTGCAGCGACTCGTCGGGAAGCGGCCTTTCCACGGAGACCCCCTTCGAATCGGCTGCAGGCGACGGCGCGCAGGCAGGAGGATTGACGGCTCGATGAAGAGCAAGGCGCGGAGCAAGGCGGATTCGGTCCAACTCCAGGAGCTCAAGTCCTTGGCGCTGCGCCAGGGATACGTCACCCACGAACAGATCGACAACTTCCTCGATCCGGGCGTGAGCGGTGACGCCCTCGTGGAGGAGATGGAGAGCGCCTACATCGCCCTCAGCGAGATGCACATTGACGTCTTCGACTCCGAGGAAGAAGCGCTCAAGAAGATCAAGCGCCAGCGCAAGGCCGAGGAGAAGAAGGTAGCGCCCCCTGAGAAGCAGGTCATTCCCCAGGCGGTGCGCTACGACGACCCGGTGCGCATGTACCTTCGCGAGATGGGCAAGGTGCCGCTCCTCGATCGCGAGGGCGAAGTGACCATCGCGAAGCGCATCGAGACGGCGGAGATCGGCATCGCGACGGCGGTCTTCTGTTCGGCGACATCCACGCGCGAGCTGCAGCAGTTCACGCAGAAGCTCATCGCCGGCAAGCTGAAGCTCGAGGACTTCATCCAGGTCGAGTTCGGCAGCTTGACCGGCGAGAACGCGTCGAAGAACGAGAAGATTCGCATCGCTCGCGTCATTCAGCGGCTGCTCAAGGTCCAGAACGAGCTGGTCAAGCTCCGCGCCCAGAGCCACCGCCGGATGGGGCAGAAGAAGCTGACGCAACTGCGCGGCTCGATCGATCGGCACGAGCGGAAGATCATCGACGAGCTCAGATCGCTCAAGATCAGCCCGAAGCTGATCGCGAAGCTGGGGCTGAAGCTGAAGGCGATCGCTGAACGGATCCGCGAAGCGGACCGGGAGATCGAAGACGTAGAGAAGCAGGTCAACGTGTCGGCCGACGACATCACCGTGCTCGCGCGGAAGGCGGAGCGCGGCGGCGGTTACGCGAGCGCGGCGGCGAAGGAAGCCGGGATGCCGGCGGTCGAGATCATCGAGCTGTCGAAGAAGATCAAGAACTCCCGCCGCAAGATCCGCCGCATCGAGCTCGAGGCGCGGATGACGCGGGAGGAACTGCTCGGCCTGGTGGAACGCATCCGCAACGGGGAGATCACGCGCGACCAGGCGAAGCGGGAGATGATCGAGGCGAACGTTCGCCTCGTGATCTCGATCGCGAAGCGGTACACGAACCGCGGCCTGGAGTTCCTCGACCTGATCCAGGAAGGGAACTCGGGGCTCATGCGCGCGGTGGACAAGTTCGACTACCGGAAGGGCTACAAGTTCTCGACTTACGCGACCTGGTGGATCCGGCAGGCGATCACGCGCGCCATTGCGGACCAGGCGCGCACGATCCGCGTTCCGGTGCACATGATCGAGGCGATCAACAAGGTCGTGCGCACCTCCCGCCGCCTCGTGCAGGAGCTGGGCCGGGAGCCGACGCCGGAGGAGATCGCCGAGCGGCTCGAGATGCCTCCGGACAAGATCAAGAGCGTGCTCAAGGCGGCACAGGAGCCGATATCGCTCGACCGGCCGATCGGGGAGGACGACGATTCGAACCTCGGCGATTTCATCGAGGACACGAGCGTGGTCTCGCCCGCGCATTCGGCCACGTTCGCCATGCTGAAGGATGAGGTGAACGATGTTCTCGAGACGCTCACGAAGCGCGAGGCGAAGGTCATCAAGCTTCGCTTCGGTTTGACTGATGACGGCTGCCCGCGCACGCTGGAGGAAGTCGGCGCCATCTTCAACGTGACGCGCGAGCGCATCCGGCAGATCGAAGCGAAGGCGCTGCGGAAGTTGCGCCACCCGACGCGGCGGCGCCGCCTGAAGGCGTACGCGGAACTGACCTGAACGCTCACCCTCTTGACCGGCGACAGCGCACCGGGTAGAGTCGTGGATCGGCCGGAGGTGATGAGTCGAGAGGCCCCGCAGCGCGGGGCCGTTCGGGCCCATAGCTCAGGGGTCAGAGCAACCGGCTCATAACCGGTCGGTCCTTGGTTCAATTCCAAGTGGGCCCACTCACTTGGGGGCGGATAGCTCAGCTGGTAGAGCACCTGCGTCACAGGCAGGGGGCCACAGGTTCGAGCCCTGTTCCGCCCACCACTTTGCGAAGGAGTAACGCGCGGTGATCGTCGCCGAACGAAGGAGAGGCGCCTTGCCCTCGAAGACAGGCGCGCAGCGGCCTTGCCGGCGACTGCGCCAGCGCGCCCCTGATGCAACGGGCGGTGCACCCCAGCGGGTGCACCGCCTTTTTGTTGTGAGGCACGGAGCATCATGATCGAAGACCTGAGTCGTTTGCTGGAGCTGCAAGTGCAGGACCGGGAGGCGGACCAGCTCCGCCGCCGAGCCGAGGCCATCCCGAAGGAAACGGCGAAGGTGCTCGGGGACGTTGAGACGGTCAAGGCGGAGGTCGCTCTTCGGAAGAAGGAGCTCGAGGCGTCGCAGAAGCGGCGCCGCGACGCGGAGCACGAGGTGGGGCGTCTCGACGGGGAGATCCAGAAACTCCAGGGGCAGCAGTTCCTCCTCAAGACGAACAAGGACTTCGCGGCGATGACGCGCGAGATTGATCTCCTCAAGGAGAAGCGCTCCGATCTGGAGACGCAGGTGATCCTCCTTCTCGATTCCGAGGATGAGTTCGTCGGGGCTGTCCGGCGCGCGGAGAAGGAGTTCGAGGCGGTCACGGCGAAGGCCTCGGCGGAGACGAGCCGCCTCGATTCCACGCTGGCGGGGATCCGGGCCGACCTCGAGCGGGTGCTCGAGGCTCGGGCGAGGCTCACCGAGAAGCTGGCGCCCGAGTTGCGAAGCAGGTACGAGAGGATCCGTGAAGGCAAGCATGGGATCGCCGTCGTGCCGGTGGTCAAGGGCTCGTGCGGGGGCTGCTTCACCGCGCTTCCGCCCCAGCGCATCAACGACGTGCGCCTCGGCGCGAAGGTGCTCGCGTGCGAAGGATGCGGGCGGCTGCTCGTCTGGTCGGGGGATGGGGCGGAGGTGATTTGAGGCTCTTGCTCTTCACCGACGGCGCCAGTCGCGGCAACCCCGGGCCTTCGGGCGCCGGTGTCGTGATCGAGGATGCCGAAGGGCATCTCCTCGAGGAGCTGAGCGAGTATCTCGGCCGCGGCACGAACAACGAGGCGGAGTATCGCGCGCTCATCCTCGGGCTCACGCGCGCCGCGGAGCTGGGAGCTACGGAGGTGGAGATCCGCACGGACTCGGAGTTGATGGCGCGCCAGATCTCGGGCGTGTACCGTGTGAAGCATCCCGGCCTGAAGCCGCTCTTCGAGGAGGTGGGGATCCTGCTGGCGCGGTTCCGGCGCCAGAGCGTGACCCATCTGCCGCGGGAGCAGAACTCGCAGGCCGACAAGCTGGCGAATCGGGCGATCGACGGCTACTTGAAAGATCTCGAGTCGAAGGAGGCGAAGCGCTCGCGGGGGCTCTTGCAGTCCTCCGAGGAAAGTCCGGGCTCCACAGGGCAGGGCGCTGGGTAACGCCCAGCGGGAGCGATCCCAGGGAAAGTGCCACAGAAAGCAGACCGCCGGTTCCTCCGGGGACCGGTAAGGGTGAAACGGTGAGGTAAGAGCTCACCAGCGGCGGCGGTGACGCCGCCGGCTCGGCAAACCCCGCCTGGAGCAAGACCGAATAGGGGAGGAGAGGCTGCCCGCCTCGTGATCACTCCCGGGTAGGTCGCTGGAGGCGCGCGGTAACGCGCGTCGTAGAGTAATGAGCGCTGTCCCGCCGGGGGCGACCCCGGAGGGAGACAGAACCCGGCTTACCGCCTCGCTTCGGCTCGAGATCCTCGCCTCGCACCCCCCAAGCGCCCCCTGTCAAGATCGTCTCTGCGGGCGGCGATCATCCAGGTATCCATGCCGAATCGGCAGGCCGTCCCCCGGCCGCGTCCGCGGGCCGTTGCGCGATCCCAGGCCCCGGGCTATGCTGTTGAAGATCGCTCTGCCTTCGGCCTCGTCCATCGGATCCGATACGCCACAACAGATCAATCAGGAGAAGTCCGTGGCCCCCCGCCGCAACGCGATCCGCGCCGTCATCCTTCGGGCCGTCCTCCCGACGCTCGCCGTCGGGTGTCTCGCCGTGCCCGTCGCCGACGCGCAATTCATCTCCTTCGGCAAGAACAAGGTCCACTACACGGATTTCCAGTGGCATGTGATGAAGGGCGAGCACTTCGACCTCTACTTCTACCCGGAGGAGAGGTTGCTTGCGGAGAAGGCGCTCGCGCTCGCCGAGTCGAGCTACGTCCAGCTCTCGGTGGACTTCGTTCACCACATTTCGCGGCGGATCCCGCTCATCATCTACGCGAGCCACCAGGATTTCGAACAGACGAACGTGACGCCCTATCTGCTGCCCGAGGGTGTCGCCGGGCTCACCGAGTTCGCGAAGGGGCGCGTCCTCATCCCGTTCAACGGCTCCTACAGCGATTTCCGGGACGTGATCCACCACGAGATGGTGCATGTCTTCCAGCTCTCGAAGCTCGGCCAGATCTACGGGATGCATCCGAAGAACGCGTACCTGTCGCCGCCGCTCTGGTTCGACGAAGGGCTCGCGGACTTCCTCGCCCGCCCATGGGACACGGAGGCGGATCTCTTCGTCCGCGATCTGGTGCTTTCGGGGCGGATGCCCGACATCAAAGAGATATGGCGGTACAACGGGACGTTCGTCCTCTACAAGATCGGCCAGTCGCTCTGCCGGTACATCGCGGCGACGTACGGAGAAGACAAGCTCGCTCTCTTCTACGACGAGATCTGGACGGAGGATTCCTTCGCGGAGGTGATCCAGCGAGTGCTCGGCGTGACGGAGGAGCGGCTCTCCGGGGACTGGCAACAGTCCCTGAAAGTGGCCTATTTCCCGCTCGTCACGGTGAACCATCCGTTTCGGGCGGAGGGGACGCCGCTGACGACGAAGGGCGAGGCCAACTTCAAGGGGATTCCGGTGCCGGACTCGGCGGGCTTGGGCCGCGGCCGATTCCTGTTCGTCTCGCCGCGTTCCGGCTACACGAACATCTACTCCGCATCACTCGCCGGGCCGGATCGCGATGTGCAGGTGGTGGTGCGGGGAGAACGCTCGCCTGAGTTCGAGTCGTTCCACCCGTTCCGCACGAAGATTGACGTGACACGCCGCGGCGAGCTGACCTTCGTGAGCAAGCACGAGGAGCGCGACGCGCTCTACACGTATGATCTCAGCGGCAAGCAACTCACGGGCAGCTACCGATTCGATTCGCTGATCGGGCTCTCGTCGCCGAACTGGTCTCCGGATGGGCGGCGGATCGTCTTCAGCGGTTTGACGAAGGACGGGTACTCGGATCTCTACATCCTCGACACTTCGACGGGCGGGCTCGACCGCCTCACCGACGACCGCTACCTGGACGCGGACCCGGCCTGGTCGCCCGACGGGCGGTGGATCGCTTTCTCCTCGGATCGCGGCGGTTACGGCCAGCGCGGCGCGCGCAACCTCTTCCTGATGGACCTCGAGACGCGCGAAATCCTCTACCTGACCTTCGGGGACTGGAACGACCTGGCGCCGTCGTGGTCCCCGGACGGCTCGAGGATCGCCTTCGCTTCCGACCGAGACGGAACGCAGAATCTCTACTTCGCGGACCGCGGCGGCAGCGGCCAGCGCCTGACGCAGTTCCTCGGCGGCGCCTTCGACCCGGTGTGGACGGAGGACGGACAGGAGCTGATCTTCACGGGGTTCGAGAACCAGCGATTCCACATCTACCGCATGGCGATCCCGGAGTCGCCGCCCGGCCCGGCCATCGCGCTGGCCCAGGACCACGGCTACATTTCCTGGAATTGGGATGGAACGACGCGGCCGATCGCGGCGGAGGTCGGGCGCTACCGGCCTCAGTTTTCGCTCGATATCGCGCAGGGCGGGGTCGGTTTCGAGCCGAACCAGCGGTTGGGTGAAGGGGCGCAGGCGGCGCTCACCGACATGATGGGCAACAGGATCCTGTTTCTTCAGGTCGGCAACTCGGCCAGCCGCACGTCCGATCTGCTCTCGAGCATGAACGTCGGCGTCTCCTACTTCAACCTCGCGCATCGCTTGAACTACGGCGTCTCGACGTTCCATTACGTCGGCGATTATCTGGACGAGGAGGGCTTCCCGTTTTTTGAGAGGCGGGCCGGAGGCACGCTCGTCGGCAGCTATCCCTTCTCGAAATTCCATCGCGTCGAGAGCGGCCTGTCGTTCGTATACTCCGACAAGGAAGAACCGACCCGCGACATTGACCGGCGGGCGTTTCTCGTTTCGAACTACTTCTCCTTCGTGCGGGACACGGCGCTCTGGCTGAACACGGGACCGATAGACGGCCAGCGCATGAACGTCACCGTGGGGCTCTCGCTGGACGCCTCGCGCGCGTCGGCGGAGGGGGCGCACGTCCTCCTCGACTACCGGCGGTACTTCCGCGCCTCGTTGCGCTCGGCGTATGCCGTGCGGCTCCAGGGCCGGGTCTCCGGAGGGACCGACCCGCCCCTGTTCCTGCTCGGCGGGACGCACAGCCTGCGCGGCTACCCGCGGCGCGCGCTGATCGGGACGCGCGCCGTGCTCATCAACAACGAGTACCGCTTTCCGCTGATCGAGCATTTCATCGTGGGTTTTCCATTCGGCCGGATCGACTTCCCCGGGATCCAGGGCGCCGTGTTCCTGGACGCGGCCCAGGTGTGGAGCGGCGGCGACGCCCGGTTCGATCCCGAGGGCAGCACGGGCTTCGGCGTGCGAATGGGGCTAGGAGGATTTCTGGTGCTGAGGATGGATTTCGCGCGGCGGACCGATTTTCGCTCGATGGACGACAACACCCGCACCGAGTTCTACATCGGATGGAACTACTGAGGCCGGCGCCCATGCGAATCCCCGCGGCGGCGCGAGAGCGGCGCGCGGCCGCTTGGGCCT
>JAGVPR010000333.1 GCA_020052115.1 Candidatus Eiseniibacteriota bacterium | reverse complement strand
GCGGGCCGGCCCCGGCGCCGGGAACGGATCCCGGGCCGGAGCCGGAAGGGCGGACCCGCGCATCAACCTACTTCCCCGCCACGACGTTCACGAGCTTGAACAACGGCATGTACATCGCGATGATCATCCCGCCGACGAGCGTGCCCATGAGCACGATCATGATCGGCTCGATGACGGAGGTGAGCGTCTCCACGGTCGTGTTCACCTCGTCATCGTAGAAAGTCGCGATCTTTTCGAGCATGTTGTCGAGTTGGCCGGTCTCCTCCCCCACCGAGATCATCTGAACGACCATCGGAGGGAAGACGCTCGAGCTGCGGAGCGGGGCCGCGATCGTCTCGCCCTCACGGATGCTGCCCCGCGTGGCCATCACGGCGTCCTCGATGATCTTGTTGCCTGCCGTGCGCGCGGTGATCTCCAGGCCGGTGAGGATCGGCACGCCGCTCGAGATGAGTGTTCCGAGGGTGCGTGTGAGCCGCGCGAGCGAGACCTTGAGCATGAGCGAGCCGAAGACCGGCACCCGGAGGAGCATCCGGTCAATCACTCGGCGCCCTCGCTCGGTGCGGTAATACTGGCGCACGGCGAGCCCCATCAGCGCCGCGGCGCCGGCCATGGCCCACCAGAACTTCTGGAACACCGCCGACATGAACATGACGACCCGCGTCGGCAGCGGCAGCGTGCCCCCGTAGTCCGAGAACACCTTCGCGAAGGTCGGGATGATGAAGATGAGCATGAACACGGTCGTCCCGATCGCGACGATGCAAACGACCGCCGGATAGGTCATCGCGCTCCGGACCTTGCGGCGCAGCGCCTCGGCTTTCTCGATGTAGGAGGCCAGCCGGAGCAGAATCTGGTCGAGCACGCCGCCCGCCTCGCCGGCGTCCACCATGTTCGTATACAGGACGTCGAAGGCGGCGCGGCGCTTCGCGAGCGCCTCGGCGAGCGTGGAACCCCCTTCCACGTCGTGCATCACATCGGTGATGATGGCGCGGGCGGATGCGCGCTCCGCCTGGGCCGCCAGGATCTCGAGGCACTGCACGAGCGGCAGGCCCGCGTTCACCATCGTCGCGAACTGCCGCGTGAACACGGCCAGCTCTTTGAGCCCCATCCCCTTCCGGGCGGGGAGCTTCAGCTCGATCCCCCTCGGCTTCTCTCGAACGGAGATCGGGATGACGCGCTTCTTGCGGAGGGCATCGAGCACCTCCTGCCGGGATTCGACGGTGAGCTCGCCCGTCGTCATCCCGCCCCCGGCGGTCTTCCCCTTCCAGGCGTAAGTCGGCACGGCGCCTCCCCTCGTTTATCGTGCCGCGGCGATCCGTCCGGCGATCTGCGGCAGCGCCAAGCCCGGGTTCGTCTTCTGGAGCATCTGCTCCAGCTCGCGGCGGTCGGGGCTTCGCATGAGGGCCTCTTCCAGCGAGATCTTGCGTGAGATGTAGGCCTGGAAGAGCCCTTGGTTCATCGTCTGCATGCCGAACTTCTGCCCGGCCTGCATGAGCGTGTAGATCTGGTGGATCTTCCCCTCGCGGATGACGGCGCTGATGGCGGGCGTGCACACGAGGACCTCCGGCACGAGCACCCGCCCGTTCGTCTTGAAGCGCGGCACGAGTTGCTGGGTCACGACGCCGCGGAGCACGAACGCGAGCTGCGAGAGTATCTGGTGCTGCTGCTGGGGCGGAAACACGTCCACCATGCGGTTGATTGACTCGTAAGTCGAGTTCGTATGGAGGGTCGCAAAGACGAGGTGTCCGGTCTCGGCGATCGTGAGCGCCGCCGAGATCGTCTCGAGATCGCGCATCTCGCCGATCAGGATCACATCCGGGTCCTGGCGCAGCATGTACTTCAAAGCGCTCGGGAAGCTCGCGGTGTCCGCGTTCACCTCCCGCTGATTGACGATGCTCCGCTTGTGCTGGTGCACGTACTCGATCGGATCCTCGACGGTGATGATGTGGACGCTGCGCTCGGTGTTGATCTTGTCGAGAATCGCGGCGAGCGTCGTGGACTTCCCACTGCCGGTCGGCCCGGTGACGAGCACGAGCCCCTTCTGGAGCGTGGCGAACTCCTGCACGATCGTCGGCAGGCCGAGCTGGTCGAAGGTCATCACCTGGTAAGGGATCGTGCGGAACGCCCCCGCGATGACGCCCCTCTGGAGGAACACGTTCGCGCGGAAACGCGACAGTCCCTTCACGCCGAACGAGAGATCCAGCTCCTTGTTCATCTCGAAGCGCTTTCGCTGGTCCTCTCGCAGGATGGAGTAGATGAGCTGCTCGGCCGATTCCGGCGTCACAACCTCGTAGTTTGACGGGACGATCTCGCCGTCCACGCGGAACTGTGGCGACACGCCGGCCGTGATGTGGAGGTCCGAGGCGTTTCTCTGGACCATCTCCTCGAGGAGCTTCTGCAGCGAGAGCAACGCGACCCCCTTGCCGTCCCCCCGCGGGCGCGGAGGCACCGAAAACACCTGTGCGGGCGTCAGTTATCCTTAGCCGTCTCCTTCAGCACTTCTTCGGCTGTCGTCATCCCCTTCTTGAGCTTCTGGAGCCCGTCCATGCGAAGAGAGAGCATCCCTTCCTCGATCGCCTTGCGCTTGATCTCGGTGGCTGAAGCGCGCGCGAGGATCACGTCGCGGAGCGTGGAGGAAAGGGGCATCACCTCGAACACGCCGACGCGGCCGCGGTAGCCGGTCCCGGAGCACTCCGGACATCCCTTGCCGCGGAAGAACGTGATCCCCTCGACCTCCTGGGGGCTAAGACCCAGCTCCTCCAGGACCTCGGGGTGGAGCGTCGTCGCCTCGCGGCAGCGCCCGCAGACCTTCCGAACGAGCCGCTGCGCCATGATCAGGTTCACCGAGGTAGCCACCAGGAACGGCTCCACACCCATGTCCACGAGGCGGGTCAGGGCGCTCGGAGCATCGTTCGTGTGGAGAGTCGAGAGGACGAGGTGGCCGGTCAGCGCCGCCTTGACGGCGATCGAGGCGGTCTCCTGGTCGCGGATCTCGCCGACCATGATGATGTTCGGGTCCTGGCGCAGGAACGCGCGGAGCGCGGCCGCGAACGTGAGCTTGATGTCCTCGTTCACGTGCACCTGGTTGATCCCCTCGATGTTGTACTCGACCGGGTCCTCGACCGTCATGATGTTGACCCCGGGCACGTTGATTCGCGAGAGCGCGGAATAGAGCGTGGTCGTCTTGCCGCTTCCCGTGGGGCCGGTCACGAGCACCATTCCGTAGGGTGCCTCGACGGCGCGAAGGAGGTTCTTCAGCGCGGACTCGTCGAAGCCCGCCTTCGTGAGATCGAGCGTCAGGTTCGAGCGGTCGAGGATACGCATCACGACCTTCTCGCCGAAGATGGTCGGCAGCGTGGAAACGCGCAGGTCAATCGTGCGCCCCGCGATCCGGATCTTGATGCGTCCGTCCTGAGGAACGCGGCGCTCGGCGATGTCCATCTCCGCCATGATCTTCAGACGAGACGTGATGGCGGCCTTGAGCTTCAGCGGAGGGGACATCATGTCGTAGAGCACGCCGTCGATCCGGTACCGGACGCGGAACTGTTTCTCGTGCGGCTCCACGTGGATGTCGCTCGCCCCCTTGCGCACCGCATCGGCCATCACCGAATTCACGAACTTGACGACCGGCTTCTGATCGGCTTGGCTGGCGAGCGCGAGATCGAGCTCGTCCTCCGTTTCGTCCACGATTTCGAGATCCTCGGCGGTGTCGAAGATGTCGCGGGAGATGTCGGCCATCGTCTCGGCGGGCTCGTAGAAGCGATCAATCGCCTTGCGGACGGCGCTCTCCGGGGCGACGAGCACCTCGACCTCGAGATCGGTGATGAACTGGATGTCGTCCACCGCCGTGATGTTCGCGGGGTCGCACATCGCCACGAAGAGGCGGCGCCCGTGGCGGCGCACCGGGAAGACGAGGAACTTGCGCGCGACATCGGCGGGGATGAGCTTGACCACCTGGGGATCAATCTCGATCTTGTCGAGGTCCACCGCGGTGGCGCCGTAGTGCTCGGAGAGGAATGCGGTGAGCTGCTCCTCGCTGAGGGCACCCGTCTTCACAAGGTTCGAGCCGAGCGAACCGTTGCCCGCCGTGCGCGCCATTTCCGCCGCACGCCGAAGCTGCTCGGGAGTGATGACCTTGCCTTCGACGAGCTTGCGTCCAAGCTCCTCGTGCACGCTTCTGCTCCTTCCGACCGCGGGCCGATCCGCCAATCCTCCACCGCGGGCGGCAAGTTGCGTGCCTGGAAGCGATTTGACTGGCGAAACGCAACTCGGCCCCTGGCAAGTGGTTCGCCGGGGCGACCCGCCCGTATTCGAGGCGCCGGTCGGAAGCGGACGGCCGAACAGGGCAGCCTGCAAGCCGGAGGGGCGCGTATTGCAACCGCGGCAAGGCTCCTCAATGCCTCGTGCGGCCTGTCGCCACGAACAACCCGTCGCGCAACCGCGCCAGCTTCGCAGGACCGATCCCCGGGACGCGCTCGAGGTCCTCGACGCGCGCGAACGGTCCGTTCGCCTCGCGGTCGCTGACAATGCGGCTCGCAAGTTTCTCGCCGATCCCCGGGAGCGTCGCGAGATCCTGAGCGGTCGCGGCGTTCAATTCGAGGAGTCCGGCACGATATGGTGTTGGCGGCGCGACCTCATCGGCCACGGCGGCGGGTCCGTCCTCCGGGGGCGCTGCTTCGGCGCGAGCGGTTTCAGGTGGCGTCTCCGCCGCCGGGGGCGGCCCGCCTGTGGATGCCGAGTCCTGCCGGTCCGGGAAGAGAGGCCCGAGCTCCGGAGTCCATCGCGGTGAGACGGCCTGCCCGAGGCGCACGAGGGAACCGGTGAGAAGGAGGAACGCCAGAAACAGGAGCGCACGGCGCTCCTCGGGGGTGATGGACATCGTCGCACCTCCGCGGGCGGTTCAGTCGAGGAGGCGCCAGATCACTCCGAAGGAGTAGTTGCGGCCCGGGAGGAAGATCGGGCCGATGTCGGAGACGAAGGTGCGCGAGTCGGCCACTTCGTTCAAGAGGTTATCCACCTCATAGAAGAGATCGAAGCGGCGCTCGACGTCCCCTGTGACGCGGAACGAGACGATCGTGGCGGCATCGAGCTCGGCGAACGGGGTCGGCACAACGCCGCGGAAATGACCGATCAGCTCCGCGTTCGCCAGCAAATCTCCCCGGAAAAACCTCCGTCCGAGGCCGAGCGCGGCGACAGCGGATTCCTGAGGCCCGACCCAGAGCGCCGCGTCCGCGCCGTCGCGATCGCGGAGGATGAGACCCCGGCCGCGAACGTAGAAGCCGAGCGGAAGCGGCAGCCGGCCCGAGATCTCCACGCCCACCGTGCGCGCGTCGCCTCGGAGCGTGTCGAGCGCGCCCCCGGCGATGAAGGCGGGGGGCAGTCCAAGATCCTCCAGCGCCCCCCCGACGAACGCATTCTTCACATCGGCCGTGAAGATGACGGCGCGGCCCCAGCCCTCTCCGTCCTCGCGGCCGAGCGCCCCGCCCAACTCCACGCGCCGC
>JAGVPR010000184.1 GCA_020052115.1 Candidatus Eiseniibacteriota bacterium | reverse complement strand
TCGCGCTCGTCAGAGTCGTCTTCCCGTGATCAATGTGCCCGATCGTCCCCACGTTCACGTGGGGCTTCTTCCTCTCAAACTTCTGCTTCGCCATTGCGAATGTGCCCTCCTCCCCACGAGCGGCGGCCGGCTCGCGGCCGGCCCTCGGTCACGGGCCTACCGGCCTTGCACCTTCTCGACGACCTCCTCGGCCATGCTCTGAGGCATCGTCTCGTAGCGGGCGAACTGCATGGAGTAGATCCCGCGTCCCTGAGTGAGGGAGCGGAGCTGCGTTGCGTACCCGAACATCTCGACGAGCGGGACGTGGGCCGCGACGACGCGCCCGTCTCCGCGCATGAACATCCCGCCGATGCGGCCGCGGCGCGCCGTGAGATCGCCGATGACCTCGCCGATGTATTCCTCCGGCGCAACGGCCTCCACATCCATGATCGGTTCGAGCAGCCGGAGACCGGCCTTTCGGCAGGCCTCCTGGAATCCGATCGAGCCCGCGACCTTGAAAGCCATCTCCGAGGAATCCACGTCGTGATAGGAGCCGTCAATCAGCTCGACCTTCACGTCAATGACCGGATAGCCCGCCAGCACGCCGTTCGCGGCCGCCTCGACGACACCGTGCTCCACCGCGGGGATGAACTCCCGCGGGACGGCGCCGCCCACGATCTTGTTCGTGAACTCGATGCCCTTGCCCGGCTCCGACGGCGTGATGCGGAGCGTCACGTCCGCGTACTGGCCCCGGCCGCCGGTCTGCTTCACGAACTTCGTCCGCTGCTCGACGGCCATCGTGATCGTTTCCTTGAACGCCACCTGCGGCCTGCCGACCGAAGCCGCGACGTTGAACTCGCGCTTCATCCGGTCCACGAGGACCTCGAGGTGAAGCTCGCCCATGCCGGCGATCAGCGTCTGCCCCGTCTCGGTATCGGTCCGCACCTGGAAGGTGGGGTCCTCCTCCGAGAGCTTCGCGAGGGCGTTCGCGAGCCGGTCCTCATCGGCCTTCGTCTTCGGCTCGATCGCCACGGAGACGACCGGAACCGGGAAATGCATGGATTCCAGAAGGATCGGCTTCTCGATGTCGCACAGGGTGTCGCCCGTGCGGACACCCTTGATGCCGACGGCGGCGGCGATGTCGCCGGCCGACATCATCTGGCGCTCCTCGCGCTTGTTCGCGTGCATTTCCACGAGGCGGCCGATCCGCTCCTTCCGCTCCTGGGTCGCGTTGTACACCGTGTCGCCGGGCTTCACCGTTCCGGAGTAGATCCGGAAGAACGTGAGCTTGCCGACGTACGGGTCCGTCATGATCTTGAATGCCAGGGCGCTGAACGGCTCTTCGGGATCCGACAAGCGCCTCTCGGGCTCCCATGTATATGGACTCTTGCCCTCGACCGGCGGTATGTCCACCGGGCTCGGCAGGTAGTCGCAGACGGCATCGAGCAGGGGGCGCACCCCCTTGTTCTTGAACGCCGAACCGCAAGCCACCGGCACGATCTTCCCGTGGAGAGTCCCGCGACGGATCGCACCCTTCAGGAGATCCACGGGGATGTCCTCTCCTTCGAGGTAGCGCTCCATCAGTTCCTCATCGAACTCGGCCACCTCTTCGAGGAGATGGCTGCGCTTCTCGAGAGCTAGGTTCATGAGCCCCGCCGGGATCGGCTCGACGCGAATCGTGTCCATCCCGGAAGCCTCCACGTAAGTGACATCCGTCATCTCGACGAGATCGAGGATCGACATCAGGACATCGCCCACCTTCACCGGCCACTGGATCGGGACCGGACGCGCTCCCAACCGGTCGCGCATCATGTCCACGACGAACTGGAAGTCGGAGCCGGCGCGGTCCAGCTTGTTGACGAAAGCCAGCCGCGGGACCCCGTACCGGTCCGCCTGCCGCCAGACGGTCTCGGACTGCGGCTCCACGCCGCCGACGCCGCAAAACACGGCGACGGCTCCGTCGAGCACGCGCAGGGACCGTTCCACCTCGACCGTGAAGTCGACGTGGCCGGGCGTGTCAATGATGTTGATTCGATGTCCGCGCCAGGAACAGGTCGTCGCGGCGGAAGTAATCGTGATGCCCCGCTCCCTCTCCTGCTCCATCCAGTCCATGGTGGCTTCGCCCTCATGGACCTCGCCGAGCCGGTGCGTCTTCCCCGTGTAATAGAGGATCCGCTCGCTCAACGTCGTCTTACCGGCATCAATGTGAGCCATGATGCCGATATTCCGCGTTCTCGGGAGAGGAGTGCTGTTCTCCTTGGGCATCGCTACCCCCAGATGATCCATGACCGCGCGCCAACCAGCGCCAGGTCCGGACCGACCGAGGGCGCTTCCCTGACTACCCGCTTATCCGGACCATCAATCTCCCTGTTGTTTCACAGGTGCCGCCTCTTGGGACGGCGTGTATACGGTGGGGACGGGTCCGATAGGTCGCCCCGGCGCGTCAACGGGCCCGACATGCGGGCTCCGTGAACATCCACATCTAAGAGACCGGCGGGTGGGCCCGGTCCGTGCCCCGGCAGGACCCGCTCGCAGCGGGTCCCGGCCGAATCCTGCTACCACTTGTAATGGGCGAACGCCTTGTTCGCCTCGGCCATGCGATGCGTGTCTTCACGCTTCTTGATGGCGCCGCCCTCGTTCTTCGAGGCGGCCAGGAGCTCTGAGGCCAGCTTCTCCTGAAAGGTGTGATCCGGGCGGCTGGAAGCAAAGGAGATGAGCCACCGCAGAGCCAACGCCGTGCGCCTTTCCGGACGGACCTCGACCGGAACCTGGTAGGTTGCGCCGCCGACGCGCCGGCTCTTGACCTCGAGCTGAGGCTTCACGTTCGTGACCGCCTGCTTGAGAATCGAGATCCCGTCCTGGCCGGTCTTTTGTTCGAGGATCTGGACGGCTCCGTAGACGATCCGCTCGGCCGTGCTGCGCTTGCCCTGCTTCATCACGGTGTTGATGAAGCGAGTGACCAGAACGCTGCCGTGCTTCGGATCGGCGGGCAGTTCCCTCTTCGCGATCTGCTTCTTCCTCGGCATTCACCCACCCTCGCCGGCCTGAAACCGGCGGACAGAGAACAGCCCGGAACCCAGCCCAACCGGGCCGGTGGCCGGGCTACGCCTTCTTCCGCTTTGTCCCGTACTTGGAGCGGCTCTGGTTCCGGCCGTCCACGCCGCTGGCGTCCAGAGCGCCGCGGACGATGTGATACCGCACTCCCGGCAAGTCCTTCACACGTCCCCCGCGGATCAGCACGATCGAGTGCTCCTGGAGGTTGTGCCCCTCGCCCGGAATGTACGCCGTCACCTCAATACCGTTCGTCAGGCGGACGCGCGCGACCTTCCGAAGGGCCGAGTTCGGCTTCTTCGGCGTGGTGGTGTACACGCGGGTGCACACGCCCCGCTTCTGCGGGCACGAGCGCAGTGCCGGAGACGATGTCTTCTTGATGACCGGCTGCCGGCCTTTTCGGACCAACTGGTTCAGTGTCGGCACAGTCTCGCCCTTCCTTCGACGCGAGTAATGTCAAAAGAAACCGAGCGGTTGCGACGCGGACCTCCCGGGGCTTCCCGGAAGAAGACCTGCGGGCGCAAAACCGGAACGATAGGGTATTGGACGGGCTTCCGTCAAGCGCTTTTTGCGCCGGCGGCCGCCCCGTCTTCCCTATCTTCAAGCTCAGCTTCCTCTTCCTCCTCTTCGATCATCTCCGGTTCCGCTTCGATCTTGATCCTTCTGTACTCCGGAAGCCCCGTCCCGGCCGGGATCAAATGCCCGATCGTGACGTTCTCCTTGAGGCCCCGCAGATAGTCGGTCGCCCCCTGGATGGCCGCTTCTGTGAGAATTCGGGTGGTTTCCTGGAAGGAAGCCGCCGAAATGAAGCTCCTCGTCGAGAGCGCCGCCTTCGTAATCCCAAGGAGCAGCGGCTGATAGGTCGCCGGCTGGCCGCCGACCTGCTCCACCCGCTCGTTCTCCTCGCGGAGCTGGGTCTTGTCCACCTGCTCGCCTTCGAGGAAGACCGTGTCCCCCGGATCGTCTGTCCGCACCTTCTGGAGCATCTGGCGCACGATGGTCTCGATGTGCTTGTCGTCAATCCGCACGCCCTGGAGCCGGTAGACCTCCTGGATTTCGTCCACCAGGTACTCCTGCACTTCCTTGATCCCTCGGATCCGGAGGATGTCGTGCGGGTTGACCGGCCCCTCGGTGAGCTGCTCGCCGGCACGGACCCGGTTCCCCTCGCGCACATGGAGGTGGCGGCCGTGCGGGATCAGGTACTCGCGCACGTCCCCGCCGTCGCCTTCGGCCGTGATCTTTCGCATCCCGCGGGTGACCTTGCCGAAGCGGACCACGCCGTCAATCTCGCTGACGATGGCGGCTTCCTTCGGCTTGCGCGCCTCGAAGAGCTCGCTGACCCGGGGGAGACCGCCGGTGATGTCGCGGGTCTTCGTCGTCTCGCGACGGATCTTGGCGACCGAGGCGCCGGCCGCGATCGTCTCACCCTCGCGCACGAGGAGCATTGAACCGGTCGGGAGCATGTAGTGCCCGGCGACCCGGCCCTCATCCATGATGTCAATGTGCGGCTGAAGGACCTTCTCGCGGTCATCCACGATGACCAGAAGCCGGAGCCCCGTGGTCTCGTCCAGTTCCTCGCGGACGGTGACCTTGTCCTTGATGTCGCCGAATCTGACGATGCCCGACTTCTCGGCGAGGATTGGTATGTTGTAGGTATCCCACTCGAACAGCTCCTGGTTCAGAGCAACCACGGAGTCGTCCTCGACGCGAACGAACGCGCCGTACGGCGGGCGGTAGCGCTGGCGGGCGCGGCCCTCGGGGTCGAGCAGCTCCATCTCTCCGTGCGTCCCGATGACGACCAAACGTCCATCGCTCGATCGGACCGTCTCCATCCCCACGAAGCGGATGCGACCCGCCGTCTTGGCCTTGATCTTCGCCTGCTCGACGATGAGGCTCGCCGTGCCCCCGATGTGGAAGGTTCGGAGCGTGAGCTGCGTGCCCGGCTCGCCGATGGACTGAGCGGCGATGACGCCCACGGCCTCGCCGATGTCCACCATCTTGCCGGTGGCCAGGTTGCGGCCGTAGCAGCGGGCGCAGACGCCGCGACGCGACTCGCAGGTGAGGACCGATCGGATGAGGACTCTCTCCACACCGCTCTCCTCGATCTGCGGCGCCGCTACTTCATCAATCTCCTGGCCGGCGCGGATGAGAATCTCGTTCGCGATCGGATCGAGGATGTCCTCGGCGGCTACACGGCCCAGAACACGATCCGAAAGCGGCTCGATGACCTCTTCGCCGTCCTTCAGTGCGCCGACCTCGAGGCCGAGGATCGTGCGGCAGTCATCCTCGGTGATGATGACATCCTGCGCGACGTCCACGAGGCGGCGGGTCAGATAGCCGGCGTCGGCCGTCTTCAAGGCCGTGTCGGCCAAACCCTTGCGAGCGCCGTGCGTCGAGATGAAGTACTCGAGCACGGTCAGCCCTTCCTTGAAGTTCCGGATGACCGGCGACTCGATGATCTCGCCGAGACCGCCCGTGATCTTCTTCTGCGGCTTCGCCATGAGGCCGCGCATCCCGGCGAGCTGCCGGATCTGCTCCTTGGAGCCTCGGGATCCCGACTCGGCCATCATGAAGATCGGGTTGAAGCCGTCGTTGACACGGGCCAACCCTCTGAACGTGGCCTCCTCGACCTCCGTCGTCGCGTGGGTCCACGTGGCGATGATCTTGTTGTACCGCTCGTTGCCCGTGATGAGCTGCTTGCGGTAGTGGTCGTTGATCCGGTCGACTTCTTTCTGCGCCAGCTCGACGATCTTGCCCTTCTCGGTCGGGACGACGATGTCATCAATCCCCACCGTGATGCCGGCCCGAGTCGCGTACTCGAACCCGAGCGTCTTGAGATCGTCGAGCATGAGGGCCGTCTTCTTGGGACCGATGCGGCGGTAGCACTCCGCCACCAGCTCCTCGAGCCCCTTCTTGTCCAGCGTCCGGTTCACGAAGTCCATGCCCGGCGGCAGACTCTCGTTGAAGATCACCCGCCCGACCACCGTGTCCACCGGCTTTCCGCCGATGCGCACGCTGATCCGCGCGTGGAGATCCACGACGCCATGGTCGAGAGCCGCGCGCACTTCTTCGCCTCCGTAGAAGACGCGCCCTTCGCCCTTGACGCCCGGCTTGTCCTTCGTGAGGTAGTAGCAGCCGAGCACGATGTCCTGGCTCGGCGTGGCGATCGGACGGCCGCTCGCGGGCAGAAGGATGTTGTTCGTCGAGAGCATCAGAAGCCGGGTCTCGATCTGCGCCTCGAACGACAGGGGCACGTGCACGGCCATCTGGTCGCCGTCGAAGTCGGCGTTGAACGCCGCGCAGACGAGCGGGTGGATCTTGATGGCCTTGCCCTCGACGAGCACCGGCTGGAACGCCTGGATGCCGAGGCGGTGCAGCGTGGGCGCGCGATTCAGGAGGACCGGGTGATCCTTGATGATCTCGCCCAGGATGTCCCAAACCTCGGGCTTCTCGCGCTCGATGTGCTTCTTCGCGCTCTTGACCGTCTGGACGAAGCCGCGATCCTCGAGCTTCTTGATGATGAACGGCTTGAACAGCTCCAGCGCCATGTTCTTCGGCAGGCCGCACTGGTGGAGTTTTAGCTCCGGCCCGACGACGATGACCGAGCGGCCCGAGTAGTCCACGCGCTTGCCGAGGAGGTTCTGGCGGAAGCGGCCCTGCTTGCCCTTGAGCATGTCGGAGAGCGACTTCAGCGGCCGGTTGCCCTGGCCGCGCACGGCGCGCGAACGCCGGCCGTTGTCGAAGAGCGCATCCACCGCCTCCTGGAGCATCCGCTTCTCGTTCCTGAGGATGACCTCGGGAGCGCGGATCTCCATGAGCTTCTTCAGCCGGTTGTTCCGGTTGATGACGCGGCGGTACAGATCGTTCAGGTCG
The DNA here is from genome assembly GCA_020052115.1 of Candidatus Eiseniibacteriota bacterium. Lineage (GTDB taxonomy): Bacteria > Eisenbacteria > RBG-16-71-46 > JAGVPR01 > JAGVPR01 > JAGVPR01. The sequence goes on along the minus strand of JAGVPR010000184.1, from coordinate 8,280 downwards.
CTCGTCGCGAACCGGCCGCCCTCGAGAGGCACGAGCGGTCGAAGGTCCGGCGGGAGCACGGGCAGCACCGTCAGGATCATCCACTCGGGGCGGTTGCCGCTCTGGCGGAAAGCCTCGACGATCCGGAGCCGCTTGAGCGTCTCCTTCTTGCGCTGGACGCTCGTCTCCATGCGGACCGTCGCCCGCAGCTCGTTCGACAGATCCTCGAGGTTGATCTCGGTCAGAAGGTCGCGGATCGCCTCGGCGCCCATCTTGGCGACGAACTGGTTGTTCTCGTCCTGCGCCAGCTCGATGTACTGGTCCTCGGTGAGCAGCTCCTTCTTCTTGAGATTCGTGTTGCCCGGATCAATGACGATGTACGACTCGTAGTAGAGGATCCGCTCGAGGTCGCGAACCGACATGTCGAGAAGGTGCCCGATGCGGCTCGGCACGCCCTTGAAGAACCAGATGTGCGAGACCGGGACCGCCAGCTCGATGCAGCCCATGCGCTCGCGGCGGACCTTCGCCTGCGTCACCTCGACGCCGCAGCGGTCGCACGTGACGCCGCGGTAGCGGATACGCTTGTACTTGCCGCAGTTGCACTCCCAGTCCTTGACCGGGCCGAAGATCTTCTCACAGAACAGGCCATCCCGCTCGGGCTTGAACGAGCGGTAGTTGATCGTCTCCGGCTTCGTCACTTCGCCGTGCGACCAGCCGTGGATCGCCTCCGGGGAAGCGAGCTGGATCCGCACGGAATTGAATAGGAGCCGCTTTCGAGCCTCTGGACCTTCGCCCCGGGTCAGGCTGATGGGAAAGCCCGACGGTGCGGAGGATGTCCTGAGACCGCTGGTGTCCTGCATTTCATCTCCTCTCGCGCCGTGGGCGACGGCGCCGACTGCCCCTCTATTCGAAATGCACGTCGAGGCAGAGGCTCTTCAGCTCCTTCACCAATACGTTGAACGACTCCGGCATGCCTGGCTCGAGCGGGTTCTCCCCCTTCACGATTGACTCGTAGATCCGGGAGCGGCCCGCCACGTCGTCCGACTTGACGGTGAGGAGTTCCTGGAGCGTGTAGGCTGCGCCGTAGGCCTCGAGAGCCCAGACTTCCATCTCCCCGAAGCGCTGGCCGCCGAACTGGGCCTTTCCACCGAGCGGCTGCTGCGTCACGAGGGAGTACGGGCCAATGCTCCGCGCGTGGATCTTGTCGTCCACGAGGTGCGACAGCTTCATCATGTAGATGCAGCCGACGGTGACCTTCTCGTTGAACGGCTCGCCGGTGCGCCCGTCACGAAGGACGATCTTGCCGTCCGCCGGGAGTCCGGCCTCGCGCAGGAGCGCCTTGATCTCATCCACCGTGGCGCCGGCGAACACCGGCGTCGCCACGAACTGGTTCAGCACCTGCGCGGCCCATCCCAGATGCGTCTCGAGGACCTGCCCCAGGTTCATTCGCGAAGGCACGCCGAGAGGGTTCAAGACCATCTCCGCCGGCCGCCCGTCGGGCAGGAACGGCATGTCCTCTTCGGCGAGGATCTTGGCCACGACGCCCTTGTTCCCGTGGCGTCCGGCCATCTTGTCGCCGACCGAGAGCTTCCGTCGCTTCGCGATGTAGACCTTTACGAGCTTCACGACCCCCGGCGGCAGCTCGTCGCCACGGGTCACCTTGTCAATGTCCTTCTCGAGGTTCCGCTCGACCTTCTCGATCGCGGCGGCGGCCGCCTCCATGCACTGCCAGAAGCGGTCGTTGACCCTCTTGTTCTTCACCACCTGCGTGCCCCAGGCGATGTCGTCCCAGTCAACCTCCTGGATCAACTCGAGCGAAGCCTTCCGGCCCTGCCGCGAGACGATCTCTCCCGTGGAAGCCGACGTCAGGCGCTCGAGCTGCTGCTCCTTGAGGATCTCGGCCAGCTCCTGGTTGCGCGCCTCGAGGATGCGGTTCTTCTCCTTGCGCGCGTTCCTCTTGAGCCGGTCTATCTTCGTCTTCTCCTGCTTCTTCGTCGTCTCGTCCTTCTCCTTGCGGGAGAAGACCTTGATGTCAATGACGATCCCGTCCATCCCGGGAGGCGCCTTGAGCGAAGCGTCCCGCACGTCGCCGGCCTTCTCGCCGAAGATGGCGCGGAGGAGGCGCTCTTCGGGGGTGAGATCGCTCTCCCCCTTGGGAGTCACCTTGCCGACGAGGATGTCGCCGGCCTTGACCGGCGCGCCGATCCTCACGAGCCCGTCCTCATCGAGGTTCTTGACGGCGTCCTCGCTGACGTTCGGGATCTCTCGGGTGATCTCCTCGACGCCGCGCTTGGTGTCGCGCACCTGCAGCTCGAACTCCTCGATGTGGATCGAGGTGAAGAAATCGCGCTTGATGAGCGACTCGCTAACGAGAATGGCGTCCTCGAAGTTGTACCCGCCCCACGGCATGAACGCGACGAGCACGTTGCAGCCGAGCGCCAGCTCTCCCCGGCACGTCGCCGGGCCGTCCGCGAGCACCTGGCCGCGCTGGACGCGCTGCCCTTCGCTCACGATCGGGCGCTGGTTGATGCAGGTATCCTGGTTCGAGCGGCGGAACTTCGTCAGGTGGTAGAGATCCACACCGCCCATTCCCGTGAAGTCAATCGTCTGCGCCCCGATCTCGGAAGCGTCCGGCCGCACGATGACCGTGTCGCCCTGCACCGATTCGATGACGCCGGCGTGCTTCGCGAGCACCAGAGCGCCGGAGTCCTGCGCCACCTTCGCTTCGAGTCCGGTGCCGACGAACGGCGGCTCCGTCACGAGGAGAGGCACCGCCTGACGCTGCATGTTCGAGCCCATGAGCGCGCGGTTCGCGTCGTCGTGCTCGAGGAACGGGATCAGCGCCGCCGCCGGGCTCACGAGCTGGATCGGGGAGATGTCCATGTAGCGGATCTCCTCGCGCTCCACGATCGGGAACTCCCCTCGCCACCGCACCGTCATCCGGTCCTGCGTGAGGATGCCGTCCCCTTCCATCGTCGCGTTCGCCTGAGCGATGAAGACCCTGTCCTCGTGATCGGCGGTCAGGAACTCGATCTGCTCCCGCTGGACGTTTCCCCTCTCGACACGGCGGTACGGCGTCTCGAGGAAGCCGAGGTCGTTGACCCGGGCGTACGACGAGAGGCTCGAGATGAGGCCGATGTTCGGACCTTCCGGCGTCTCGATCGGGCACATGCGGCCGTAGTGCGTGTAGTGCACGTCGCGGACCTCGAAGCCCGCGCGGTCGCGCGTGAGCCCGCCCGGCCCGAGGGCCGAGAGGCGGCGCTTGTGCGTCAGCTCCGCCAGCGGATTCGTCTGGTCCATGAACTGAGAGAGCTGACTCGATCCGAAGAAGCTCTGCACGACGGCCGAGATCGTCCGCGCATTGATGAGGTCGTACGGCGTGACCGTCTCGGCGTCCTGCAGGCTCATCCGCTCGCGAATGATCCGGGCCATGCGCGCCAGCCCGATGTTGAACTGGTTCGCGAGCAACTCGCCGACCGAACGCACGCGCCGGTTGCCGAGATGATCAATGTCGTCGGTCGTCACGTCGGCCGTCTCGTCACCTGTCCGGAGGAGGAGCAGATAGCGGATGATCGCCACGAAATCCTCGGGCGAGAGCGTCGGCTGATCCCCCGGCGGGCACTTGAGGCCCAAGCGGCGCATCTTCTCGGCGCCGCCCAGGAGCTGCTCGTGGTCGAGCTTCGTGTTCAGCTTGTACCGCCCCACTCGCGCCAGGTCGTATCGCTTCGGGCTGAAGAAGAGCCGGATCAGGATGTCCTTCGCCGTCTCCGAGCGCGGCGGCTCGCCGGGGCGGAGCAGGTTGTAGATCCGGGCGAGGGCGTCCTCCTCGGACTTGCTCGAATCCTTCTTCAGCGTGTTCCGCATGACGTCGGCCTCGTCGCGCAGCGGGATGATGAACAGCTTGATCATCTCGACGCCCGCCTTGGCCAGGGCCTTGATCTTCTCCTCCGTGAGCTCATCGTTCGTCTCGACGACGATCTCGCCGGTCTCAGCGTCCACGATGTCTTCGGCGACGATGCGCCCCTCGAACCCGAGGACCTTCTTCGACCGGCCGCTGCCGATCTCAGCTTCCTCGACTGCGTAGAACTGCTCGAGGATCTGGCGCTCGGTCACGTACCCGAGCGCCTTCAGGAGGATGGTCACCGGGAGCTTGCGCTTGCGGTCAATGTGAACGTACATGATGTCGTTCACGTCGAGGCTGAACTCCACCCAGGAGCCGCGGTAGGGAATGATCCGGGCCGAGTACAGCTTCTTTCCGTTCGGGTGGGTCGTCTCGTCGAAGAAGACGCCCGGCGAGCGGTGAAGCTGACTCACGATGACGCGCTCGGCGCCGTTGATGACGAAGGTCCCCTTCTCGGTGATGAGCGGAAGCTCGCCGAGGTAGACCTCCTGCTCGATGATCTCCTTGTCCCGCTTCTCCTTCTCCACAACCTCGCGGATGCGGAGCCGCAGACGCACCTTGAGCGGAGCCGAGAAGGTGAGGTCGCGCTCTTGGCACTCCTCCACCGTGTACTTCGGCTCGCCCAGGTCGTAGCTCACGAACTCGAGCGAGAACAGCTCGCGCGTGTCCGTGATGGGGAAGACGTTGTTGAAGACCTCCTGCAGTCCTTCGCTCTTCCTCTTCGACGGATCGGTCTCCGCCTGGAGAAAGTCCTGGAAGGACTTCAGCTGGACGTCGAGAAGGTTCGGCATCTCGACGTCCCACAGCGCGTCGATCTTCGAGAAACTCCGTCTTTCGATCCGGCTCGTGTTATTCAAGGTCCTGCACCTTCCTCGGATGAGACCGGCGTACCGGCGATCCCGCCGGGGGGACTACTTGATCTCCGCGACCCCCCCTGCTTCTTCGATCTGAGCCTTGATCTTGTCGGCTTCAGCCTTGGAGATCTTCTCCTTGACGACCTTCGGAGCGCCCTCGACGAGGTCCTTCGACTCCTTGAGGCCGAGGCTGGTGATCGCTCTGATCTCCTTGATGACCTGCAGCTTCTTGTCGCCCGCCGAGGTGAGGACGACATCGAACTCCGTCTTCTCCTCGACCGCGGCCGCGGCCGCGGCCGGCATCGCGGCCATCATCATCGGAGCCGCCGCCGTCACGCCGAACTTGTCCTCGAGCTTCTTGACCAGCTCGCTGACCTCGAGCACCGTCATGTTCTCGATCGTGGTGATGAGCTGGTCCATCTTGGCCGTGTCCGTCATCTCCGCCTCCTCGAATCCCTCACTGGCGTGCCGCCATGGTTGCCGCCGGTGATCCCGGCGTTCCTGGTAATTTCCTGAGCCGCCCGCGCGACCGCGGCGCCCCTACTGACCTCCGCCTTCCTTCTGCTGGCGGATCTGATCGAGCGCCGAAGCGAAGTTGCGCATCGGTCCCGAAAGCACCCCCACCAGGTTCCGCATCGGGCCCTGGAGCGCTCCCAGGAGCTGGGCCAGGAGGATTTCGCGCGACGGCAGAGACGCCAGCGCCTTGACTTCCTCCTCACGGAACACCTTTCCATCAACGATCGCGAACTTCACCTTGGGGAATTGAAACTCCTTCACGAACTCCCCGAAGATGCGCGCCGGCGCCAGCTCGTCCGTCTGAGCGATGGCGATGGCGGTGGGTCCCTCGAGATGGGACGACAGCGCCTCCATGCCGCTCGCCTCCACGGCGCGCTTGGCCAGCGTGTTCTTGATGACCTCGAAGTGGATCTGGTTGCGGCGCATGCGCCGCCTCAGCTCCGAGAGCGTGGCGACGTTCATGCCGGTGAAGTCCGCGAGGTAAACCCCGCGGGCACTCGCCAGCTTCGACGTCATGCCCTCGATGACCGCCGCTTTCTCAGTTCTTGCCATATCTCTCCCGTCCGGAGGCTGCCGCACCGCGAACGCATCGCGCCCGCGCGGCGCCTATCCCTTCAGCGCCGCCGTCACAGCCGGGACGTCGAGCTTGATTCCCGGGCCCATCGTGGTGCTCACGGTAAGACTCTTGATGTACCCGCCCTTGGCCGACGCGGGCCGGAGCCTCACCAGCTCCGCGAGGAAGGTGCGGATGTTCTCGGAAAGCATGCCGTCTTCGAAGGAGGCCTTGCCCACGGGAGCGTGCACATTGCCGCCCTTGTCGACGCGGAACTCGATCTTGCCGGCCTTGAGATCGCGGACGGCCTTGGTCACATCGAAGGTCACCGTGCCGCTCTTTGGATTCGGCATGAGGCCGCGGGGGCCAAGGAGCTTGCCGAGCTTCCCGACCTCGCCCATCATGTCCGGAGTAGCCACCATCGCGTCGAAGTCGAGCCAGCCGCCCTTGATCTTCTCGATGACGTCTTCACTGCCGACGGTATCGGCGCCGCTCGCCTCGGCCTCCTTGAGCTTCTCGCCCTTGCCGACGACGACTACGCGCACCTTCTTGCCGGTTCCGTGAGGCAGGACGACGGTGCCGCGGACCATCTGGTCGGACTGCCGGGGATCCACGTTCAGGCGCGCAGCGACCTCGACGGTCTCATCGAACTTGGTCTCGCGCGCTGTGGAGCCTTGCTTGACGGCTTTGACGACCTCTTCGATCGTCTCTCCCTTGCAGGGGGCGTAGATCTCGGCCACCTTCTGGTAGCCCTTGCCGTGCTTCATGCGGGTCTCCTTTCGCGGCCGCCAGAGCGGCCCGCTCCCAGTCATTCCCCCGCGCCGGCGTCCTGGTCTCCGCCGGTGCCCACCCGAAAGAGGGCCGGGGTCAGTCGGTGATCTCGATCCCCATGCTGCGCGCGGTGCCCTCGACCATCCGCATGGCGGCCTCGACGTCGTTCGCGTTCAAGTCCTCCATCTTCGTCTCGGCGATCTCGCGCACCTGGCGGCGGGAAACCTTCGCGATCTTGTTGCGGTTCGGCTCGGCGGAGGCCTTCGCGATCCCGGCGGCCTTCTTGAGCAGGATAGCCGCCGGCGGCGTCTTCGTGATGAAGCTGAAGCTGCGATCCTTGTAGACCGTCACGAGCACCGGGATGATCATTCCGGGCTGCCCCTGGGTCTGGGCGTTGAACTGCTTGCAGAACTCCATGATGTTGACGCCCTGCTGCCCCAGCGCCGGCCCCACGGGCGGCGCCGGCGTCGCGTTGCCCGCCGGGCACTGCAGCTTCACGACCGCCGTGATTACCTTCTTCCTCGGTGGCATCCTGTCCCGCTCCTCGTTCCGGCGGCGGATCCGCGCGTCTCCCACAACCCTCGAGGAGACGGAAGGGCCCGCCCTCCAGCTCTAGATGCTCTTGACCTGCAAGAAATCCAGCTCGACCGGCGTGGCCCGACCGAAGATGAGCACCATCACCTTCAGCTTGCCCCGCTCGACGTTCACCTCATCCACGACGCCCGTGAAGTCGCTGAATGGTCCGTCGGTCACCTTCACGTGCTCACCGACCCGGTACGGAACCTTCTGCTGCGGCCGCCCGCCCTTGGCAGGCTCCATCTGGCCCAGGATCCGCTTCACCTCTGTTTCGCGCAGAGGAATCGGCTCCTTCTCCGTACCGATGAAACGCGTCACGCCGGGGATGTTGGTCACGATGTGGCGCGTCTCGTTGTTCATGTCCATCTCGACGAGGACATAGCTCGGAAACTGCTTGCGTCGAGAGATGGTCCGCTTGCCGTTCTTCATCTCCGCGAAATCTTCGGTGGCGACCAGGATCTGCCCGAACATCTCCTGCAGACCCGCATGGTTGATCGCCCGCTCGAGATTCGCCTTCACCTTGTTCTCGTGGCCGGCGTAGGTGTGCACCACGAACCACTGCTTCGCCATGGCGCCGCGGCCCCGCTAGATGACCAGGCCCATGACCAGGGCGATAACCCGGTCCATGGCCCCGATCACGATGGAGACGATGAACACCGAGACGACCACCACGAGGGTCGACTCACGGAGTTCCTTGCGGCTCGGCCATGTGACCTTCGAGGACTCGAGCCTGACCTCTTTCAGGAACATCTTCAGCTTCTCGATCATCAAACACTCCGTCAGCGAAATGGCAGGCGTGGAGGGATTCGAACCCCCAACCTACGGATTTGGAGTCCGCCGCTCTACCAGTTAGAGCTACACGCCTGCATGAGTCCCATGCCTACCGCGTTTCTTTGTGCGCGGTGTGCGTGCGGCAGAACGGGCAGAATTTCCGGAACGTGACGCGGTCCGGGTGCTTCCGCTTGTTCTTCGTCGTCGTATAGTTCCGGCGCTTGCACGCCTCGCAAGCGATGGTGATCTGGTCGCGCACGACGGCTCCTCCCTACCTAGGCGATGATCTTGGTGACCACACCGGCCCCGACGGTCCGTCCGCCCTCGCGGATCGCAAACCGCAATCCCTCATCCATCGC
>JAGVPR010000263.1 GCA_020052115.1 Candidatus Eiseniibacteriota bacterium | reverse complement strand
TCGCGCTCGTCAGAGTCGTCTTCCCGTGATCAATGTGCCCGATCGTCCCCACGTTCACGTGGGGCTTCTTCCTCTCAAACTTCTGCTTCGCCATTGCGACCCAAGACCTCCAGACTGCAAGGCTGCGCGCCCGGGCGCGGGGCCCGGTCGCAACGATCCCTAGCGTTTTCCCCGCGAGCCGATGGTGGAGCCCAAGACCGGGATTGAACCGGTGACCTCATGCTTACCATGCATGTGCTCTACCGACTGAGCTACTTGGGCGTCCCAACCTGAGACGACGGAGCTAATGGAGCGGGAAACGGGATTCGAACCCGCGACCCTCAGCTTGGAAGGCTGACGCTATACCACTGAGCTACTCCCGCCCGTCCATTCGGCCCGCGCGCTCTCGCGCCCGCGCCGATCGTTCTCGCGACATATTGGTGGGGAGGGGAGGATTCGAACCTCCGAAGGCATCGCCGACAGATTTACAGTCTGTTCCCTTTGACCGCTCGGGAACCTCCCCAACCGTGGAACTGCACACTCGCGGGGCCGCGCCGGCCGCTCGCCGCGCACCAGCGTGGAGCTGGCGAGAGGACTCGAACCCCCAACCTCCTCATTACAAGTGAGGAGCTCTACCGATTGAGCTACGCCAGCTCGAACCGGCCCCTGCCCGCGAAGACGCGCTCTGCCGCTCCGGTGCAGACGGATTCTCCCGGCAGAGAAATGCCGCGCCGATGTCCGGGACAGGAATGGAGGCAGAGGAAACTGACACCCTGTTCATGCGGCGCAGGCCAGCCTGCGACGGATGACGGCATGGATATGGCGCGAATACCCCAACGTCAGAGCACCAAAGCCACAACGCTACGATTGCGGTGACACCGTGTCAACGGCAAAATGCGACGATCGCGGGGCGGCGGGGCCCGTCAATTTCGGACTCGCCCTCATCGTCCCACCCGGGGAGGGTCGATTCACCGGGATGGCGGTATCCCCGGGGTGCCCCGCGGGACGGTCGCTGCCTAGTCCCGGGGCTTCCACCTTAAGAGAGGGCCGCCGGGGCGATCCTCGACGAGCACCCCACGATCCAGGAGCTGCTGGCGTAACTCATCTGCCATCTTCCAGTTACGGTCCTTCCGGGCGGCCTCGCGCGCCTCGGCCAGGCGTGTAACCTCTTCGGGGAAAGCGAGTTCGTCGCCCTTGCCCTCCCAGATCACGCCGAGGATATCCGCCATCTCGCGAAGCGTCGCGGCCATGTCCGTGACCTCGCCCGCCGGCGCGCCCTCATCCGCGGCCCGGTTGAGATCCCTGGCCAGATCGAAGAGATGCCCGAGTGCCCGGGCGGAATTGAAGTCGTCCTCCATGGCCTCATGGAACGCGGACCTCGCCTGCCGGGAAGCCTCCGACGGGACCCGCTCCACCGGGCCCGCCGCGGCCAGCACGCGTTGCTCCGACTCGAGCGCCGTCTTCAGCCGTCTCAGTGCCGCGCCCGCCTCGGCCAGCCGTTCGCGATTGAACTCGATCGGGCTCCGGTAGTGGGTCGAGAGGAGGTAGTAGCGGATCGTCTCCGGATCGAACTCGCTCAGCACCTCCTCGGCGAGGAAGAAGTGCTGCGTGGATTTCGACATCTTCTCCCCGGTCAGGTTCACCATGCCGTTGTGCACCCAGAAGTGGACGAAGGGTTGGCCGGTCGCCGCCTCCGATTGCGCGATCTCGTTCTCGTGGTGCGGGAAGATGAGATCCGCGCCGCCGCCATGGAGATCGAACGTCCTCCCGAGGTACTTCGTGGACATCGCCGAGCACTCGATGTGCCACCCCGGGCGCCCCTCGCCCCAGGGGCTCTTCCAGGACGGCTCCCCGGGCTTGGCGGCCTTCCAGAGAGCGAAGTCGAGCGGGTTCTCCTTCGCCTCGCCGGGGTCTATCCGGGCGCCGGCGCGCATGTCCTCGAGGCGGCGGCCGGAGAGCTTGCCGTAGCCGCCGAAGCGATCCACGCGGTAGTAGACGTCGCCGTTCGAAGGATAGGCGTGTCCGGACGCGACGAGTTCTTCGATCATGGTGAGGATTTCGGGGATGTGCTCGGTCGCGCGCGGGTAGTAATCGGCGCGATGGATGCGCAGCGCATCGCTCACACGGAAGTACGCGGCGATGTTCCGCTCGGCGACCGCGCGGAAGTCAATGCCCTCCTCGGCCGCGCGCTCGATGATCTTGTCATCCACGTCGGTGAAGTTCGTGACGTAACGCACTCGGCGGCCCGTGGACTGCAGAAAGCGCCGGATGACGTCGCCCGAGAGCGCCGCGCGCGCGTGTCCGACGTGGGGCGGACCCTGCACCGTCATGCCGCAGACGTACATCCCCACCTCGTTGGGGTTGACCGGCGTGAACTCGACCTTGTCACGCCTCAACGTGTCGTAGATTCTGAGCGCCACACGCGCCTCCTAGTCCGCTGCCCGACTCTTCCGCCGCCGCGCCTCCAGGGCCAGGCGGCACACCCGCTCCACCAATTCACCGTACTCGATCCCCCGCGCGCGCGCCGCCATCGGCACGAGACTCAGCTCCGTCATGCCGGGAATCGTGTTCACCTCGAGGCAGTACGGGGTCCCGTCGGGCGCGAGGCGGAAATCCACGCGCGCGAACCCCGCGCACCCGACGTCCCGGAACGCGCGCAGCGCGCATTCCTCGACACGGAGCCGGACCGGCTCCTCCATCTCCGCAGGCACGAGATAGTCGCTCATGCCGCGGGTGTACTTGCTCTCGTAATCATAAATCCCCTTGTGGGGAATGATCTCGACCAGCGGAAGGACCTCGTCCCCGAGAACGGCCGCCGTGATCTCGCGACCTTCGATGAACTCCTCGAAGAGGACGCGCGCTCCGAAACGTGCCGCCTCCCTGGTGGCGGCCAGCACATCCGTCTCCTCGCGAACGATGCTGAGGCCGATCGTCGAGCCCTCGGCGTTGGGCTTGACGACGAGCGGGAACGTACGAAGCGGCCGGCCGCGCACGGCGTCCTCGAGATCGTCAACATGCGCCAGGTCGAGCAGCCACCAGCGTGGCGTCGGGATCCCGGACCATTCGAAGATCCGCTTCGCCATCGCCTTGTCCATCGCGACACCGCTCGCCAGCGAACCGGATCCCGTGTACGGGAGCCCCGCCAGGTCCAGGAGCGCCTGAAGCGTCCCGTCCTCGCCGACACCGCCATGGAGGGCGATGAAGATCATGTCGGTCGCGAGCACCTCCGGGGAATCGAGAAGACCCGGCGCGAGGTGCGCGAGGGCGCTCTCGCCGGCGCTCTGCAGGCCGGCCGGCTCCAGCTCGCCGAGACCCCCTGGGCCCGGGAGGCTTTGCAAGGCCTCGCCAGGAAGCCGGCGGCCGGTCCCCGTGTCCACTGCGAGCACCTGATGACCCTGCGCGACGAGCGCGCGCCCGATGCCGATGCCCGAGCGGAGCGACACGTCCCTTTCGCTCGAACGCCCACCCATGAGCACCACGACCTTCATGCCTCCCCCGTTCCCCTGCTTCCCGCCGAGCCCGATGCGGCCGCAGCCCTCTTCAATCTCTCCAGAACGATCTCCCGCCCCAGCGCCTCGGCCACGAGCGGCAGCTCCGGACCGTGCACACGGCCGGTCAGCGCAACCCGGACCGGCATGAAGAGGTCGCGGCCGC
>JAGVPR010000293.1 GCA_020052115.1 Candidatus Eiseniibacteriota bacterium | reverse complement strand
TGAGAACCGGCGCGCCGCGGCCCAGCCGGGGCGTTGCGGGGGACGCTCCTCGCTCGCTGACCCGCTCGCTCCGTCGCTCGTCACAAGCGCGCGCCTTTATGGGGCCATGAGCAAACGGCGGCGCGCGCTTGAGACGCCCGCCGTAACAACCCTGGCCGGACCGCGACTCGGTTCGTGGCTACAGTGCCCAGGCTACCGGACGAGGACGACCTTCGAGCTCCCGAGCACGCGTCCTTCCTCGGAGCGCAGCCGCGCCCAGAAGACGCCGGCGGCAGCAATACCTGTGGTGCGGGGCGCCCAACGGACGGTCTGCCACCCACTCGCGGAACTCCTCAGCTCCGCGGCCTGCTCCCTCCACACCAAACGGCCCTGGACATCGAAGACTTCGAGGACGCAGTTCCGCGAGGCCCCTCCGAACTGGAATTCCACGTCGCCGCTGCTCGGATTCGGTCTGGCCGTGAACGGCACGCGGCCTGACCAGGGGCCCTCCGCGACGGAGACGATGAGCGGCTCGACCACTCGCGCGTTCGTGCGGAAGAGAAAGGCCCCCATGGGAGGGTCGATCCACCCCACCGGGTCGAGCACCTCGATCCAATAACTGTAGCGGGACTGCGGAGACGCTGTCTCATCGACGATCAGATACTCGTCTCCCGAGCCATAGAAGCGATCTCCGACGCGCACCGTGTCACCGGCATCGCCCGCCCGCATTACCTCGATGAGGAAATCGCTCCGTGGTGCGTAGCCGACGAGGCGCCAACTCACTTCGACGCCCTGCAAGGTCCGGCGGACCCCTAGGCCGATCACGTCCAGAAGGAGTTGCGACGCGTAGATGTCGAAGGGCTGTGTCGTAGCGGTTGTCGGTCGCATCCATGCAGCCCAGGCCTCGCCCTCGGGACCAATCGCAAGGGTCGGGTACGAATCCTGCCGGAATGTCGACTCCAGTGCGTTGACCTGCGCCTGCGGGCCCCAACCCTCCGAGTCCCAGCCCGAGGAGAAGGCATCTCGGTATTGGAAGGCTGCGCCACCCGGATACTTCCTGCTCCAGACGCTCCGTGGCGGCCAGCCATACGCCGCAGCGACATCCGATGCAGCATCACTTCCACAGTCGGAAGTCTCGAAGAGATTTACCACACCCTTGTTCTGCCAGACGCCGTCGATAGTTCGGCTGAAGAAGATATCTGGCCAACCATTCGGAAGACACGCGTCAGAGTCGTCCCCCCACACCGCCCAAGCTTCTCCGTCAGCATCCACCGTAATCGCCGGCCCCCCACCGCCTCCGGGCGGATCCAGGAAGGCCGGCGAGTCCCAGCTCCCGTCCGCGTGCCGCCTGGTCGCCCGGACACCCGAGTCCGCCCAGATCACCCACGGCTGCCCATCCGCACCCAGGGCCGCGTCCACCTGCCACGGATCCACCGACATCCCCCCGATCACCTGCTCCACCGGACCCCAGTGATCCTCTTGATACTCCTTCGCCAACACCTCGAGGTTGCGATCGTAGGCAATCCAGCAATGCGTTGAGTCAACCGCGACCATGCCGTGGTAGTTCGCGTCGGAGATTCCTGGACCCGCAACGACCGTGTCGGGCACAGTCCATCCCTTCCCGTTCCAACGGCAGGAGAGAAGATCCCAGTAGTATCCCGTGGCGCGGTGGCGCAACCAGGCGACCCACGGTGTCCCATCGGGAGCCATGCTCAGCCGGGGCCAGGCATCGTAGAGAGTATTGTCGGGGTTGACGCGCACGCGGGCAGACCATCCGGCGCCTTCCTCCCAGCGACTCCAGTAAACTTCGTAGTCGGTGCCATCAAAGCCCATCCAAATGACCCAGGCGCGGCCTTGAGGATCGATCGCCACTTCGGGGGAGTAGTCATCGTAACTGTCGGCGATACCGACGAGCTCCTGCGCGGACCAAACGGAGGGCAGCGCAGCGGAAGACACGAGCCCAACCGCCGCAAGCGGGATGGCGATGAGAAGCGCAAGGTGCTTCACCCTCTCGCCTCCGACGTTAGAGGAGCGGACCAGGCTGGAGATCCAACTCCGAGATCACCTTCGCACGCAGGGATTGTACGCGCTGGCGGAGTCCCTTGTCAATTGCGGCGTCGTGAGTTAGTGCATTGCAACGCCCTGGCCGAACCGCTCGACCGCCCTCAAGCACTACGAACTGCCACCGCCTACGCGTCGAAGTACAACGCGATCTCCCTCGGGTGCGGGCGCTTCGACACGTCCCAGCTCTCGCGCCGCTTCATCTCGATCCATACCGCAAGCGTCTCTTCGTCGAAGACCCCGCCCTCGAGAAGGAACGCGTGGTCCTTTTCGAGAGCATCCATCGCCCCGGCCAGCGAGAGCGGCACCGTGCCCGGCTCCCTTCCGATCGCCTCGGGCCGCACCGAGAGGTCCTCGTCGTGCGGGCCGAACCCCGCCTCTCGCGGGTCAATCCGGCGCCGGATCCCGTCAATGCCGGCCATCAGCATCCCCGCGAGGGCCAGGTAGATGTTGCACGTCGCATCGGGAGGGCGAAACTCGATCCGCTTCGTCTCCGGCGTGCGCCCCCCTTCGGGAATCCTCACGGCCGCGCCGCGGTTCGCAAGGCCGTAGATCAGGTGCACGGGCGATTCGAAGCCCGGCACCAGGCGCTTGTACGAATTCGTGCTCGGACTCGTGAGCCCCAGGAGCGCCGAGCCGTGGTGGAGCAGACCGCCGATGTAGTGCAGCGCCGTCTCGCTCAGCTGCGCCCAACCCTTCTCATCCCAGAAGAGCGGCCGCCGCCCGGAGAAGAGATGCTGGTGCACGTGCATCCCGCTGCCGGCGGCGTTCCAGAGCGGCTTGGGCATGAAGGTCGCCACGCGCCCGGCGCGGTCGGCGACCATCCGGATGATGTACTTCACCATCATCGTCACGTCGCCAGCGCGCAAGAGCGGGAAGAAGAGCACCTCGATCTCCGACTGTCCCGGGCCGCCCCCTTCGTGGTGATGGTATTTCACCGGGATGCCGCATTGCTCGATCGTGCGCACCATCTCCGCGCGCAGGCCGAAGAGGCGGTCCCGCGGAGGCAATGCGTGATATCCGCCCCCGAGCGGGAGCCGGGTGCCCCGGCTCGCCGCGCTCTCCGAGTTCCACTCCCCCTCCTCGCTGTCCACCGCGTACGAGGCGGTATGAACATCGCAGCGGTGCCGCACCGAGTCGAACACGAAGAACTCGAACTCCGGGCTCATCATCGCCGTGTCGGCGATTCCCGTCGTTCGAAGGAAGGCCTCCGCCCGTCGCGCCGCTCCCCGCGGGTCTCGCATGCAGGAATGGCCGTCCCCCTTGGAGATGTCGCAGATGAGGCTGAGCGTCGGCCGCTCCCAGAATGGATCAATGAACGCGGTATCGGGATCCGGGATGAGCGTCATGTCGCTGGAGGCGGCGTTCGCGTAGCCGGGGATACTGGATCCGTCGAAGGCCACGCCGTCACAGAGCAGCGCTTCGTCGAGGCGGTCCATCGGGAGCGACAGATGATGCCAGCGACCCGGGAGATCAATGAACTTGAGATCAACGGCTTCGACGCGGCCCTTTCCCGCGAGCCCCTGAAGCCTCTCTACTGCATCCTTGCGAGCGGCGGCGTTTCCCGGATCCAGCATGATGCCCTCCCTTCCTCCCCCACGGGCCGGTCACGCGTCGGATCCGGACGGCCCGATCTGTCGAAATCTGTACGATGTTACAACATCTTCCGGGTCCCGCCAAAGCGCCGAACTCTGGCGCCGAGGCAACCCGTGTGGCAAAATGCGCGGCATCCATCGGATCCGCCCTCGGGCGAAGGAGGTCACGATGTCCCATCCGTTTCTGATCGGAGCCCGCGTGCAGCTTCGCGCCATGGAGGAGTCGGATGCCGAGGCGTTCCTCCCGTGCATCAACGACCCGGAGATACGAGCCGTCCTGCTCGTCCGCTTCCCTCGATCGCTCAAGTCCGAGAGGGAGTGGATCGCGACCGTCACCGGGGAGAAGGACCCTCCCTCGAACATCCTCTGGGCGGTCGAGCTTCGCCGCGAGGAGCGCCTCATCGGCGCGATCGGCATGCACCGGATCGAGTGGCCGCGCCGCCGCGCCATGACCGGTATGTTTCTCTTCCCCGAGGCGATGCGGAACAAGGGCTACGGCACCGAGGCCAAGAACCTCGTCATTGACTACGCCTTCGCGGAGCTGGGGATGTGGAGTCTCTGGACCACCGTCTTCGAAGGCAACGCGGCGTCCATCCGCGCCATCGAGAAGCAGGGCTATCATCGCGGCGGGGTCATGCGCCAGACGACGCTCGTGAAGGGAGTCTGGAAGGACGAGATCTACTTCGACATGCTCCGTGAGGAGTGGGAGGCGATGCGAAAGGTCCCCGGAGACTTCTCCAGCGACCAGTCCGGTCGGCGGCATCCGTAGCGGTTGGCGCGAACGGGAACGCCGGTGTAGACGCCCTTTGCGCCCGATTCCATGCGCACGAGAAGCCGCGACGCCGGATGGCGACGAAGCGGCATCATGGTGTCCCTGCGAAGACCCCGCGAGCGGAGCCAATGCTCCAGCCCGATCAGGCACCCAAGCGTGCTCGCGAGGCAAAGAGCGCACCCGACGCCCCACTGGGCGGCATGCCGGATCAGCGGGCGTCCGCGTCCTCTTTGTACACTGACTCCACCCATTCCACCTCGCGCCGGCTTCCGACGATGAGAGGCACCCGCTGGTGCAGTTCTGTCGGCTGGATCTCTAGCACGGATTCACGGCCCGTCGTCGCGCGGCCGCCGGCGGCCTCCATGATGAACGCCATCGGCGCCGCCTCGCTCAAGAGCCGGAGCTTCCCGCGCGGGCTCTTTCTGTCCGGCGGGTAGAGAAATATCCCGCCGTAGACGAGGGTTCGGTGGAAGTCGGCAACGAGCGAGCCTATGTAGCGACTGCTGTACGCCTTGCCCACCGGATTCGCCCCGTTCTTCAGGCCATCCACGATCCGCCGCGTCGGATCGTCCCATCCCGAAGTGTTCCCCTCGTTGACGCTGTAGATGCCGCCGGACTCGGGGATCTTGATGTTCGGATGAGAGCAGAGGAACTCGCCGACCGTGGGATCGAGCGTGAAACCGTGGACCTCCGTCCCCGTCGTGTAGACGAGGATCGTGCTGCTCCCGTAGATGACGTACCCCGCAGCAAGCTGCGAGCGGCCCGGCTGAAGAAGATCCTCCAGCGTGCCGTCGCCGCCGGCGGTCACGCGCCGATGGACGGAGAAGATCGTGCCGATCGAGACGTTCGCATCAATGTTGCTGGACCCGTCGAGCGGATCGAATGTCATCGCGTAGGGGCCCCGCGGGTACTCCTCCGGGATCGGGATCGGGTCGGCGTTCTCCTCGGATGACATGACGCAGAGGTGGCCGGTGTGGCGCACGTTTCGGATGATCGTCTCGTTCGCGAACTCGTCGAGGATCTGAACCGCCTCACCCTGGATATTCGTGTGGCCCGTCAGCCCAAGGGCATCCACGAGACCGGCCTTTCGCACCTCCCGTGAGATGATCTTGGCGGCGACCATGATCTCCTGAAGCAGCGCGGTGAAGGTGCCGGTCGCCCCGGGGAAGCGCTTCTGCTGAAGTGCGATGTGCTGGCTGAAAGTGATGCCGATCCGGTCCTTGGGCCCTCGGCTCATGAGGACGCCTCCTTGCGCTGTCGTCGGGCGGATTGCAGCAAGCCAGGGAATGCGCCAGAGATCGGATGCGGACGAGCAGAAACGCCCCCGGCGCCGCCCCGGCACAGCTCTGGCCGCGGCAGACGCCGGATACGCGGCCGCTGGGGCCGCGGTCTGGAGAGCGAGATTCCGGACGCAGTGGGGGCTCCGGCCTCATCGCCGGATCCCCCGGAGGGCGCCCGCAAGCAGGCTACTTCTTCTTGTGGCGGTTCTTGCGCAGCCGCTTCTTGCGCTTGTGGGTCGCGATCTTCTTTCTCTTTCGCTTCTTTCCCGAACCCATCCGTGCCTCCAAAGGACCGGCGCCTTCAGCTCAGGCGTCGAAATCGGCGCCGGGCCGGAGCCCTCGCCGCGAGAATCTCAGACGGTTGAGAATAACGGCTTCCGTGACCGGCTGTCAACGCGGGGACGCGGACTTTCGAATGCCCCTCGGGCCCGGCTAATACCGCTCCACCGCGTCCACGATGCCCACAATGGCGGCATCCACGGGGTTGTCGGGGTTCGGCATCGCGTTCGCCGCTTCCCTCCCCCGGACGAAGAACACCCGTTCCTCCGGGGCCGCGCTCACCAGATCCACGGCCACGAGCGGACGGCCTTCGGTCCTGCCGTCCGGGGTCAACGGCTGGATGACGAGCAACCGGCTCTCCGGCAGATTCTCCGTCTTCTGCGTCGCGACCACGGTCCCGATGACACGAGCAAGGTGCATTTCGACCCCTCAGAGGACCGGCTGGCCCTCGATATCACCCCATCGGCCCTCGAGGATGCGACGGCCCAACTCGTCGTGAGGCCGGGGGATCACCGCCCGCGAGACGAAGAAGCCGCGCTCGCGGGCCGCTCGCTCGCCGAAGTCCACGCCCGCCTCGACATCGCTCACGGCGCCGGTCATCGTCACGAACCCCTTGCCGTGCAGTCCGCGCGAGAGCTTGATCTCGACCAGGCGCACGCTCGCTCCCTTGGCGGCGGCGTCAGCGGCGAGAATCGCCGAAGAGAGGGTGCCGGTCTCGACGATCCCGATCGCATCCACCTCGGTCAGCCGGACGCGCCCCGCGATCGCCGGGAACACCTGGCCGTCCACCTGCGGCAGGAAGAGATGATCTATCAG
The DNA here is from genome assembly GCA_020052115.1 of Candidatus Eiseniibacteriota bacterium. Classification (GTDB taxonomy): domain Bacteria; phylum Eisenbacteria; class RBG-16-71-46; order JAGVPR01; family JAGVPR01; genus JAGVPR01. Next base: position 7,251 of record JAGVPR010000293.1, on the reverse strand, counting down.
GTGCCCCGACCCCGCCTCGAGCCCCTTCGCAAGGCTCGATTCCACCTCCGCCACCCCGCCCCCGATCACAATGACGAACTTCCCCGGGGTGGCATGGGTCGCGGAGATGAGCTCCACCGGAGCGGTCTTCATCATGGCGTCGGCGACGAACACGCCGCGGGCTACGCTGTCCAGCTCGACGAGCACCAGCGCCACCCGCTCGAGCGTCCCCTGCGTCATCGCTCCCCCTACACGATCCGAAAGTGATCCACGAGGACGCAGCGCCGCCGCCGGCTGAAGGTGCGGCAGTTCGTGAGTCCCTCGCCGGTGGGCCCGGCGATCGTGAACGACGTGTAGCCCTCGCCGCCGAAACCGAGCCCTGCGTAGTTCGGGCCGTTCTTCACGAAGATGGAGGTGTTGACCACCTTCGCCATCGCGGAAAGCTTGTCTATGTTGCGAGAGTGCATCGAAGCGGTGTGGCGGAATCCGTGCTCCGCCTCCACCGCCCAGCGGATCGCCTCGTCCACGTCGCGCACACGCGCCACCGGCAGCACCGGCATCAGCAGCTCCGTCCATACGAACGGGTGATCCGGCGGAACATCGCAGAGCGCGACCCGCGTCTCGTCGGGCACGCTCACGCCGATCTCGCGCAGGATCACGCTGGGACTGCGGCCGATGAAGCGCTTCTCCGTGACCGAGTGCCGGCGCGGTCCGCGGTTCTCGGTCAGGATCGTCTTCTCGAGCTGCGCGATCTCTCGCGGTCCCAGTTCCACGGCCCCCGCGGCGATCATCGCCTTCTTCAGCGCATCGGCCGCCCCATCCACGACGAAGACTTCCTTCTCGTCGGTGCAGATGATGTTGTTGTCGAGGGAGGCCCCGAGCACGATGTCGCGTCCCGCCTTCTCGAGATCGGCCGTTTCGTCCACGACCGCCGGCGGATTGCCCGGTCCGGCCGCTATGACTCGCTTGCCGCTCTTCATCGCCTCCTGCACGACGGCGCCGCCGCCCGTCACGACGAGAAGGCGCACGCCGGGGTGGCGCATGAGCTGCTGGGCACGCTCGATCGTCGGCTTTTGCAGGGCCACGAGGACGTTGGGCGGCCCGCCGGCGCTCGTGATCGCGTCATTCAACATCTCCACGCACCGGCAGCTCACCTGCTCCGCGGAGGGATGCGGTCCGAAAACAACCGCGTTCCCGGCCGCGAGCATCGAGATCCCGTTGTTGATGACCGTCTCGGTCGGGTTCGTCGAAGGCGTCAGCGATCCGATGACGCCCCACGGCGCGAACTCCTCGATCGTGAGCCCGTGATCCCCCGAGACCGCCCAGGTTTCGAGGAACTCGACTCCCGGCGTCAGCTCTCCGACGATCAGGTTCTTCTGGATCTTGTCCTCGACGCGCCCCATCGAGGTCTCGCGAACCGCTGCTTCCGAGATCAGCCGGGCGTTCGCGCGGACGGCGGAGCGCATCGCCTCGACGATCCCCTTGCGGGTCTCGAGCGGCAGCTCGACGAGCGACCGCTGAGCCTCGGCCGCCGCGCGAACGGCTTCATCGAGATCCTCGAAGAGACCGCGGCCCGTGCGCGCCGGTTCGGGCGCCGTAGACGCGGGGAACGCGGACGCGGAGGAAACGGGCGCGCGCGAACCGTACGACGGCTGACCGAGGCGCTCGAGGACGCGCGAGACGATCTCCTGGATCCTGGCCTCGTCCACGCTCATCCCTGTCCCGATCTCCTCAGCGCGCTCTCGCGGGATACTTCTCGAAAACGACTCGGCCTTCGATCTCCACGGTGTCCACGATCGCCATGATGACGGCGTCCACCGGACGGTCCTTCGTGAGCTCGGTCATGCGCGCGGAACTGCCGCTCGCCACCAGCACGATCTCTCCGGCACCGGCCCCGACCGCGTCCGCCGCGACCAGATGCGTACCGGTCGGGCGCCGTTCGAGATCCACTTCACGGACCATCAGCAGCTTGAATCCGCGAAGCTGGGGGTCCTTCCGGGTCGCGACGACCGTTCCAAGAACTTCCGCGAGGATCAAGAGCCCTCCCCCGGCCTACTTGCCGGCCGTCAGACGCGCGCGGCCGATGGGCAGAGCCTCCTCGACGCCGACGTGCGGCCTCGGGATCACGTGGATGCTCACGACCTCGCCGACCTTCGCCGCCGCGGCCCCGCCGGCTTCCGTCGCCGCTCGCACGGCCGCCACATCGCCGCGAACGATCGCAGTGACATATCCGCCGCCGATCTTCTCGTAACCGACCAGGGTGACCTTGGCCGCCTTGACCATGGCGTCCGAGGCCTCGACCATCGCGACGAAGCCTCGCGTCTCGATCAGACCGAGGGCCTCCTCGTACGGAGCGCCTTCCTTGTTCATGAACCTCCCCCTCCCAGGCGGTGAGACCCGAGCCGTCGGGCTGCCGGCTGATGCTGCGGCCGGCCCGTCGCACGAATCGGCTAAGTTCCAGAAATCGCAACGGACTCTAGCAGCGGGTTCGGAGCGGTGTCAACAACGGGGGCCAAGCCGAAGTTGGGCACGTCGCCTGCGGGGCCGGTGGATCGGGTCGCCGCCCCCACGCGAGACATCTTGCGTGAGGGGGGTTTCCCCGCCGAGAACGCCTCGCGGGGGTCCGACGCGAAAGCGCCCGGGGGATCCGAGATCTCCCGGGCGCTTGATAAAGTCCCCGCCCTTGCCGTGGCGCAGGTGCGTCAGACTCCGCTCGAAGGTGGTTGGGATCAGCCCACGACCTACTTAGCTTCACGAGCAGGGCAGGGAACCCGTCCTTCTTCGTTGATCTTCGCCGGGCCTTCTTCACTGCTCCCAGCTGCCTGCACCGATTTGCATTGGACGTGCCATGCGCGGGCTATCGGTCCTTCCGCCCTCTTGCGACGCGCGCCGCCGTCGAAACGCACGCCGGTAACCGACTCATGGGCATTGCATTCAGGCTGCGCGCTTGCCTGCGTTCGAGCGGCGTTTGCGAGCGCGACTCGACGCCGCGCCCGATCGCGCGCCCCGCGGCGAGGGCCGAAATAGGGGCGGCTCACCCGAGAAATGGGAGTTCACACACGAACGCCCCGGCGGGAGACCCCGCCGGGGCGTTGGAAGCGAGAGAAGCCCCGCTACTGAATGTCTATCGTCTGCGAGAGGACGATCGCGTCGCCGAAGGCGGCATCGGTATCCAGTGCCTGCACCGTCACCTTGCCCGGCACCGCGGGAGCCGTGAAGCTCAGGCCGGAGACGATCCCGAACCGGTTGGAAGTCCCGCTGGCGGTGACCACCCCTCCACCGGAGACACTGAAACTCCACAGATGGCCGCCGAGCGGATTGCCCCAGTAGTCCTTGACGGTCAAATCGAACGGCACGGACTCCCCGATATCCGCTGAGATCGGGAGCGAGGTGCTCGACTTGGCGGCGCTGGCGGAGGTGGTCAGGAAGTCCACCTGCGTGGAGGCGCTCGCGGCCCCGGCGAGGCCGGCGCGGACGCTGATCTCAGCGACCCCGCCGAGCCCGTCATCCGGCGTCTGAACCGAATAGTCCATGTCGAGCACGGAGGAGTACAGACGGCCCTCTGCGATGCTGTCGTACCAGCCGTCGCCCGTGACCGCGCTCCCGTCAATCGTCCCCAGCGTGGTCTCGAACTGAACGACGGTTCCGGACACGACGAAGTTGCCGTTCGAGTCGAGAACGCGCACCACCACGCGGCCGCGTGCGCGGCCGTCGGCGTTCAAAGCGGCGGGCGCGGAGATGATCGTCACGCTGGCCGGCGGGCCGGAGGTGATGAGCCCGGTCTGCGTGCTCAGCGTGCCGCCGGCGGTGGACGCCGTGATGTGCGCGATGCCGTCGTTGCGCGGGGCGCCGCTGTAGAACGTGGCTTCCGCGAAACCGCCCTCAGTGGGGCTCGACGGCGTCACCGTGCCCTCTTCCGTGGTGAAGTAGACGACCGTGCCGTCGCGCACGGGGTTCTCGTACACGTCGCTCACGATCACCGTGATCTTCGAATCCACGCCGATGATGTCCCAGCCGCGGATGTTGACCGGGTCGGCGCCCGCGTCAATGTAGTACGGCGGCCCGGCCGCGATCGCGACTCGGGTGCCACGAGAAACCACAGCACCGTCCCTGGCGCTTGCCTCGACTACCACGGTCCCGGAGATGGTGCCGCTGCGGAGCCTCACGCGCGCCACGCCGAGCGCGTCGGTCAGAACGCTCACCGGTCCGTAGCCCTCGTCCTCGAGCGATTCTCCGCCATGCGGGCCCTGGATGATCTCGAACGTCACCGCGAGTCCCGAGGGCACCGGTTCGCCGTCCTGATCGAGCCCTGTCGCCTGTAGCTCCGTCGTTTCCTCGCCGCCCGTGCCGTCTACCTGGATCTCGGGAGCTTCGGAGTCGAGGGCGATCGAGACGATCTCCGGCAACCCCTCGAGCGTGAAGCTCTCTTCGGCGCTCACCGATCCGGATGTCGCGCGAAGCGCGAATTCGCCCGGAATGGATCCCGCCTGGAAGGTCGTCGAAGCGGTCCCGTCCACGCCCGTCGTCACGTAGCCCGCCGTCGTCCCCGCGGCATCCCAGGTGTCATTCGCGTTCACGTCCACGAGGAGCAGATCCACGCCCACGGTGAACACCCCATCCCCGTCCGCGTCCTGGAACTTCTCCCCCGCGGCGAGCCGGATCACGGCCCCGGCCACGGGTTCTCCTGCCGCATCCGTGGCCGCGACCTCGATCGTCGCCGAGGAGAGTCCATCGGCGCGCATCAGGCTCGGCGTCATGGACACCGCGATCTCCGAGACATCTTCCGAACCGCCGTCATCCACGAACGGGGTGATATCCACGGTCGTGTACTTCACGCGGCCCGCGGTCGAGGCGCGGACCTCCGCCGTGATGTTCTGGCTGGAGATCGGCGTCAGCAGCACGGTGGTCGCTCGGCCGTCAACGCCGCTGGTCGTCTGCAGCGTCGCGAGAGCGCCCCAGGAGGTCGTGAAGCCGACCTTCGCCCCCTCGACCGGCGCGCCGTCGGGGTCCATGACCACGGCCGAGATCATCGTCGAATCCCCCGCCATGATCACAGCTCGTCCTGTGGCGATGGAGGCGACGGAGTTTCCCGGAGGCACCACCGGCCCCGTGATCTCCTCGTTGTTATTGCTCTCGCACCCGCCGATCACCGCGGCAAGCACGAGCACCCAGACAACGCGCTTCATGAGTTCCATATTCACCGTGAGCCTCCCCCCACCGGCATCTTCGATCGCGCCGCGGCGCGACCCCGGACGAGTCGCCGATTCTCGGAGCACGCCGGAGCGCTCCGGCGCGCGGACGGGATGAGTCAGGAGACGGGCGAGCAAGACTCGAACCACGGAATGCGACCTGCGCGTGGGGGCTTCGGAGGAGCACAAGTGGTGGAAAGGCAAAGCGTTTTGCGAGGTTCGGAGCCGCACCCCGCGCACCGGAGTTCACTCCAGTCCGCGCTCGCTGCGCTCGTCGCCGTGCGTCCTGCAATCCGCCCATCGAAGATGCAAGCGTCCGGTCAGCGCGGGCGGGACGCTTGGGCGGCGTCACGGGCGGCGCGCCAGCAGGCGGCAAGATGACCCGGCGCCATCTCCTCGAGAGTCTGTTCGGCTCCCGCGCACTCGGCCAGCGCCTCGGGGCACCGCGGATGGAAGGGACATCCGGACGGCGGCGCGGCCGCATCGGGCACCTCGCCGACCAGAACGAGGCGCGGTCCGGGGCGCCCGGGGACCTCCGCCGGCGAAGCCGCCAGCAGGGCGCGCGTGTACGGATGCCGCGGGTTTCGGAAGATCGCTTCGCTCGGCGCGAACTCGACGATGCGCCCCAGGTACATCACGGCCACGCGGTCGCTCATGTGCTCGACGACACGCAGATCGTGAGAGATGAAGAGCACCGTGAGTCCCAGCCGCGACTGGGTCTGGGCGAGGAGGTTCAGCACCTGCGCCTGAACGGAGACATCGAGAGCCGAGACCGGCTCGTCGCACACGAGGAACTCGGGATCAGAGGCGAGGGCCCGCGCGATGCCGAGCCTCTGGCGCTGCCCGCCGCTGAATTCGTGGGGATAACGATCGGCGGCGGAGTCCGGGAGCCCGACCCTCTCAAGAAGCTCGCGCACGCGGCTTCTCAGATCGCGGCCGGCGGCGAGTCGGTGCAGACGCAGCGGCTCCGACAGTGCCGCTTGCACGCTCATGCGCGGGTTCAGCGAGGCGTACGGATCCTGGAACACGATCTGCATCCGCCGCCTGAGCGCTCGAAGCGAGCGGCGGTCGAGCGCGAGCAGATCCCTGCCGTCGAACTCGATCGTCCCCGAGGTTGGACGCAAGAGCCGGAGAACGAGACGCCCGAGGGTCGTCTTGCCGCAACCCGACTCCCCGACCAATCCGAGCGTCGCCCCCCGCGCGATCTCGAACGACACGTCATCCACGGCGCGGACCCACCCGCGCACGCCGCCGAAGAGACCCCGCCGTATCGGGAAGAGCTTCCGAAGACGATTCGCGCGCACCAACGGATGATCAGGCATCTCAATCCTCGAGCCCGTCAGTCTTCAGTCGCTCCGAGAACCAGCACCGCGCTCGATGCTCGGAGCGCGGCCCCGGCGCGAGCGACGGCTCGGCGGCGGCGCATTCCGGCTCCCGAAGGAGACAGCGAGGTTCGAAGCGGCAGCCGCGCCCGATTTCCCCGGGCCGCGGAACCGACCCCGGAATCGCACGCAGCGCCCCGCGGGAATCCCGGGAAGCACGCGGTGAGGCGTTCATGAGACCCCACGTGTACGGATGCCTCGGGCGCGAGAGGACTCCCGACGCCGGGCCGCTTTCGACGATGCGCCCGGCGTACATGACGGCGACTTCGTCCGCGATCTCGGCCGCCACGGCGAGATCATGGGTGATGAGAAGCAGAGAGAGCGATCTCTCGGCGCGGAGACGGCGCAAGAGGTCCAGGATCTGGACCTGGATCGTCACATCCAGCGCGGCCGTGGGCTCGTCCGCGATGAGGAGATCGGGCTCCGACGCGAGCGCGATCGCGAGCATCACGCGCTGTCTGAGCCCGCCCGAAAGCTCGTGCGGGTACGCGCGCGCCCTCTCGCCCGGCCCCGGGATCCCGGCCTGTCGCATGGCCTCCACGGCGCGCTCCCAGGCGTCGCGCCGCGAAAATGGCCCGCGCGCGCGCACCGCCTCCATGACCTGTGCCCCGCAGCTCATCACCGGATTCAGAGCGGCCGCCGGTTCCTGGAACACGAAGCCGATTCGCCGGCCCCTGACGCGCCGCATCGCGTCCTCGGCC